>JASLIR010000143.1 GCA_030152125.1 Alkanindiges sp. | reverse complement strand
CACGCCAATACACCCTGTCTGATACCCCACATAGCGATCACTTGCGCATTTCAGTTAAACGTGAGGATGCAAAGGAAGCACTGGCTGCCGGCTGGGTATCCAATACTCTGCACCAGCATATACAGGCAGGTGACGTGGTGGAGCTAAGCAACCCAACCGGCAATTTTGTGCTTAAGGATGCCAATAAAGCTAATGTACTGATTAGCGCCGGGGTTGGCATTACGCCCATGCTGTCCATCCTGAACCATCTGGCTGCGCTGGGTATGCCACAACCGGTCAGCTTCCTGCATGCCTGCCGTAACAGTCAGGTACAGGGCATGAAAGACCACATCAAGCTGTTAAACCAGCAGTTTGACCATTTAAATGTGCATATCAATTATGAAAAAGCCGTAGAACAGGACAAGCTGGGGGAGGACTATCATGCACAGGGCTTGCTGGACCTGAACCAGCTGGATGGCAAGCTGCTGCCTGCGGATGCCGACTATTATCTGTGCGGCCCTAAACCCTTTATGCAGGCGCAGTACCAAAGCCTGACTGCACGTGGCATTCCCAGCCAGCAAATTCATCTGGAAGCCTTTGGCACCGGCGGCATTGCGGTTTAAACGATAACCGCAGTTGGATGGCTGCCGAAATAACATGGCAGCCGCAACCCGCTTAACGTATGATAGCGTTAAGCGTTTTTTATTTTCATCACTTTAATGTCCCCTGAATGCAGCTAAATCGCTTTACCGACCTTGGTTTGCGGGTGCTGATGTACTTAACCCAGCCGCCCCGCCCTAGCCCATTCACCATTAGTGAAATGGCGGAAGAGCTTATTGTGTCGCAAAACCATCTGGTAAAAGTGGTGCACTTTATGGGCAAACAGGGATGGGTAAAAACCACCCGTGGTAAGGGTGGTGGCATTGTACTGGCATATCCGCCTGCCGAATACCGGCTGGGCAAAGTCATTCAGGCGCTGGAAAGCAATACGACCAACCAGAACAGTCTGGTGGACTGTAACCATCCGCCCTGTATCCTGCGCCCCAGCTGTATCCTGAAACCCACACTGGATCAGGCCGTTCAGGTATTTTTTAATTTTCTGGATCAATACACTCTGGCTGATGCTATCAGGCAGCCTGTGCAGCACGCCATCAGCAAGGAAAACCGCATCCAGATTCTGGATTTAATGGCTCTGGAAACACCTTCTCAGGCAGGCTAAATTTTACGACCTTATACCTGACTCCGCGATAAAACATTTAGCCAAACCTAAAATGTAGCATTCTGGCACTTTTGCCAATCGCGGGGATTAAAGAGATCAGGTTGCCCACTACACCCCAGCGCCAACGATGCTGGTTCGTATAATAAGCGGTATCGACGTAATGCAGGTTAGTAGCCCATGCCTCAATGCCTGCAACCTCGCCTGCCGCCCAGACAAACTTTGACCCTAGCGCCTTGACTGCCGGATTCTGCAAGCGATCCTTACACTGCAGCGGTGAAACAACATCAAATAACACTTCTCCACCACTAAAGCGGCCTGCCAGCGCACTCAATACCGTGCGCACCTGCTGCTCCTCAAAGTACATCAGCACCCCTTCAAACACAAAAATAAACTGCCCCTGCGGATGCCTGGCTTTCAGCTCATCCATCCAGTCCGTTTCCAGCAGGGACGCCGTCATAAAAATATCATTCTCACTTTCGCCCAGCAGGGACTTACGCCAGTGAATTACCTCCGGCAAATCCAGCTCGTAAAACACGGCTTTGGCAGGACGTGCCAAACGCTCAAAGCGGGTATCCAGCCCACACCCCACCATCACTACAATCGGCTGCTTCTGCCGTTTAATAAAATCAGCCACTTTAAGGTCAAAATGCCGGGCACGGATAGCGGTGCCGGTCTGGTTCATTTTCTGACCAGCCTTTAATTTGGAGAAATAAAAATCAATACTGGCAACCAGCTCAATGGCTTTAGGGTCCTGCAAAATACTATCATTGCGTTTGCTTTCTTCGCTACGCATATACAGGGGAATAAGCAGTGTTCTAGCCACATGGTTTTGAATATAGTGTTCCGGCTTCTGTTTCTGTACGGCCTGTGTTGACATAACTGCCTCATTGTTTTTTTAATTGATAATGATTATTATTAACATATATGAGGCGCAAAATTTGTCCTTATTATGTAATGCCTGTTAGCCGACCGGCTTAAGTAGTAGTAATGATAAAGGCAGGGCCTTACTGGGCTTCCTGCTGCAAGCGCTGAAAATCCAGTACTTCAATTTCGCCAAAGCCCAGACGAATAATGCCTTGCTCCTCAAAGCCTTTTAACAGGCTGTTGGTGGTTTGCCGGGATAAAGACAGTAATAAAGCCAGCCGCTCCTGCGATAGCCTGATGATCGGCTGGCGTACATCACGGTGTCCATAGCCTTCGGTAATTTGCATTAAACGCTGAGCCAAACGCTTGGCCGCCGGAAACAGGGTAAAAGACTCCACATCCTGCAATACCAGCCTTAGTTTCTGGCTTAACAGCAAGGCGATATAACGCCAGTATTCCGGCTGCTGGTTCAACAGGCCACGAAACACCTGCTGATCCAGCTTAAGCAGGATTGTCGGCAAGGCAGCCACGGCATCATGGGTACGTGGTAAATCATCCACCAGGCAAATCTCACCAAACCACATCACCGGCTCAGCAATCACCAGTAAGGCCTCTTTCCCCTGTTCATCCACCACGCCTACATTTACTGCACCTTCCAGTACCGCATACACACCATCACTGGCATCCCCACGGCGGAACAGAAACTGCCCGGCAGACAAGCGCACCCATTGGGCATGCTGCACAATAGACTCCTGTAACGCGGCAGGCAGTCCAGCAAACCAGTGGCTGTCGCGTAATATCTGCGTATATTTTTCAATAGGTTCCGGCATAAGCATCCCTGTATTGCCAAAGTTGATGATGTACCTGTGCGGCCAAGCCCTGGCAATTGTCGTGTAGCCGACAACTCCGCCACATAGAAAATGCTATAAGGGATATAGCACAAAATTTAGGGATAGCCCCATGAAAACATTTAGCGAGCAGTTGAGCAAGTATGCTCTGTATCACCGCGATGCCAGAAATATTTTAACCCATTTACTGGGTATTCCCCTGATTGTACTGGCAGTGCTGACCCTGCTTAGCAGGCCAGCCGTTGACGTGGGTGGCCTAGTGGTAACACCCGCATTGATCGTCCTGATTTTATCCTGTATTTACTACATCCGGCTAAATGTGGCTTATGGGCTGGTGATGACCATACTGCTGCTGGCTGGTTTGCAGTTGAGTATGCTGTTTGCCAGTCTGTCCACAGCTGCGTGGCTGGGTTTGGGTATTGGCCTGTTTGTCGTCGGCTGGATTATCCAGTTTATTGGTCATGCTTACGAAGGTAAAAAACCGGCTTTTGTGGATGATATTATTGGTCTGGTGATTGGCCCGCTGTTTATTGTGGTGGAAGTGGCCTTTATGCTGGGTTTAAGCAAAGACTTAAAGAAGCAAATTGAACTGCAGGCGGGTGCCATCCGGCATTAATCGCAGGCAACCATTCAGTACTGATACTGAATCTTAAAAATTAGTTAATATCTCTGGGCTTTTGGAGTCTTTCGCATGAGCGGCACTGCCGCGCAAGACGTAGGCCTGCCCGTAGTTAAGCGTCAG
>JASLIR010000134.1 GCA_030152125.1 Alkanindiges sp. | reverse complement strand
CTGGCCTTCCAGTATTTGTAATTGATGAGCAAAGGCACCGTCACCATGCTGCTTCAGCAGAGCGGCAAATACATCTGTCTGTTGCTCCGGCACCACCACAACCTGTGGCTGGTACAGATGAGCCAGCCTGGCCAGATCATCCAGGCGGCTAAAGCCAGTCAGCGCGAATACCTTATATAGCTCAGGATGCTGACGTATCACCTTCAGGGTACTGTCACCAATTGAGCCGGTTGCGCCTAAAACAGTGACGTATTGTAGCGGCATTTAAAATCCGCCTAAAAATAGCTGGTTTAGCCATAAGCCCAGGGCAAACACCGGCGCGGCAGCCAGCACCGAATCAATCCGGTCCAGCACCCCGCCATGACCTGGCAGAATGGTACCGGAATCCTTAATTCCCGCTTTCCGTTTAACCATCGATTCAAACAGGTCACCCTGCACGGATGCCAGCACGGTCACCAATGACAAGCCAATAAAAGCCACCAGTGCCTCTGTGCTTAAATCCAGTTGTACAAATGCCACCACCAGCACAATCGCTGTTGTGGTCAGCAAGCCACCTATCAGCCCTTCAATAGATTTGGCCGGACTAACATTCGGTGCCAGTTTATGCTTACCTAGTACCCGACCTACAAAATAAGCCCCACTGTCTGCCCCCCACACCAGCAGGAACAAATACATGAGCCACCAGGCGGATTTTTCCCAGATGGCATAGATAGCCACTACTGCCGAAATCAGTAATACCGCACCAATCAGCTCCAGGGGCCTCACATACCAGTCAGTAGCCAGCGGGTACTTTTTAACCCATACTGCCGTATTTACCCAGATGACCACGGCAACTGCCCACAGACAGGGCCATAACAAAGGTAATGGCCAGATCATAGGTAAAAAAATGGCCGCCATCGCTAGTACCAGCACCACCCCAATGTATAACCTAGACTGCCTGGCATCCGGCATCAGCTTTAGCCACTCATGGGCTGCAATAGTAACAGTTAAACCCATCAGGGCAATCATTGGCCAAGGACTGCTGGTAATAAACATACAGGCAATAACAATGACCACCAGAATTAATGCAGTACGGATTCGTTCAAACATAGTCGCTGTTCTCGTTGTTATTTAGCCAATGACGGGGTTATTGTTAAGCCTTTCATTTTGCTGTACCTGCTCCGAAGTACGACCAAAGCGCCGTTCCCTTTGCGCATACACATTCAAGGCCGAATTAAACTCACCCACACTGAAATCGGGCCACAGGGTTTCGGTAAAATATAACTCGGCATACGCCGCCTGCCATAGCAGGAAATTGGACAAGCGGTAATCCCCGCCAGTACGAATTAGCAGATCGACTGCGGGCAGGTCTGACAGGGAAATATAGGAAGATAAAACCTGCTCGTTGACGGCGGCACTGTCCAGCTTGCCAGCCACAGCATCCTGGGCAAGGCGCTGGGCAGCCTGGGCAATATCCCACATACCGCCATAGCTAACCGCAATCACCAGCGTCATGGCATGATGATGGGCCGTAATCTGCTCGGCTTCCTGCATCAGAGCCTGCAACTCAGTTGACAGGCGGCTGCGGTCACCAATAAAGCGCAAGGCAATATCATGCTTTAGCATGCGCGGAATCTGCTCACGGATGCTTTCCGCAAACAGGCTCATCAACAACGACACCTCATCCGCAGGGCGCTGCCAGTTTTCACTGGAAAAGGCAAATACGGTGAGGACCTTAATCCCCAGACGGCGCGCCTGCTCTACAATCGGGTCTAACTGTGCCTTGCCGGCACGGTGTCCACCACCATCAGACAAAGCTTCGCGCTTTCCGTAGCGGTTATTGCCATCCATAATAATGGCAACGTGTTGGGGCAAACGTAATTCGTCAGAACTGGACATAACCGCTATACTAAATAATGGACTACAAAAGTGGCTTCATCATCAACCGTAGCGCTTAAACTTGCAATAGCTCGGCTTCTTTTGCAGCCAGCATTTTATCCACTTCAGCCACATACTTATCAGTCAGTTTCTGAACATCTTCACCGGCACGACGCTCATCATCTTCAGAAATCTCTTTGTCCTTCAGCAAGTCTTTCACATCACCCAGTACATCACGGCGAATGTTACGGATAGCCACTTTGGCATTTTCCGCTTCAGAACGCGCCAGCTTTTGCATGTTACGGCGGGTTTCTTCGGTTAAGGCTGGTAAAGGTACACGAATCACGTCCGCAGTAATCGGGTTCAAACCCAGGTCACTTTCACGGATAGCCTTGTCAATAGTGCTTACCATGCTGCGCTCAAACGGCTGTACTACCAGGGTACGCGAATCATCTACGCCCACGTTAGCAACCTGGTTCAACGGCACATCAGAACCATAGTAAGACACCATCACACCGTTCAGCATGGAAGGATGCGCACGACCAGTACGCACCTTGGCAAATCCTGCTTCCAGCGATTCAATACTTTTCTTCATCCGGCTTTCGCCATCTTTTTTCAGATCATTAATCATCTTAATTCCTCAATCTACATTTATATTCTTATTCGGCCCCACTACCAATACCGCAAGGCCGCATCTGAAATCGTATTGGAGTTAGTCAGGCTTACTGGCTAACCCGTGTACCTTCTGCCTTACCCATAACTACCGACAGCAAGGCACCCGGTTTATTCATGTCGAACACCTGCAACGGCACATTATGGTCACGGCACAGGCAAATGGCGGTTAAATCCATCACCCCAAGCTTTTTATCCAGTACTTCGTCAAAAGTCAGCTGGTCATAAAG
>JASLIR010000066.1 GCA_030152125.1 Alkanindiges sp. | reverse complement strand
AGTTCAGTTTCACGTTCAACGCGCTTTTGAAAGTTGTACATATCCGCATTGGCACGCGCTTTTACATCTGCCACTTCGGCTTCCAGCTCGGCAATGCGGGCTTGCAGGCTTTCGGTGCTTGGCGTGTCGCTGTTTTCACTGGCTTGAGTGGCAGCTTCTACTTCTGGATTGATATCCTGATTTTCGCTGTTCTCTGCTGCGGACATAGGTGACCTCCGTTTAAAAAATTGAAACATAACAGTCCTTGGACTGGCGCATACGGCGCTTATGAATAACATGTTCACTGTTTGAGGGTGTAGGCCGCAAAATTCAAGAAAATATCCGCTTTTTTTATGAAAAAAATAACATTAAAGCCAACAATATCGTTCCATGAGTAGAACAATCTGTTATGCAAACACCACATGATCATTAAAATGCTTTGTGTAGAATAAAAACACGACATAATTTACAGGCCAATCGCCATGATCTTCTTTAAAGCTTCTTTAAAAAACTCCCTAAAAGCTTCCCTAAAAGTATGTGCAGTAAGTAGTGCTTTGTTGTTCAGCAGCTCTTTCGCTTTTGCAGCAACAACAGACTACAAGATAGATCCTACCCACACCATGACGCTGTTTTCCTGGTCACATTTCGGTTTTTCCAACCCCACGGCCAACTTTAACGATGTACAGGGCGTGATTAAGGTGGATGAGCAGAATCCGGAAAAATCCAGCGTCAACGTGACTATTCCGGTAAAAAGCGTGGATAGCCATGTATCGGCACTGGATAAAGAGTTTTTAACTGAAGGCTGGTTTAACGAGGCCAAATTCCCAACCATTACCTTTAAAAGCACCAAGGTAGAAACAACGGATAAAAAGCATTTTAAAATTCTGGGTGATTTAACCGTGAAGGGCATTACCAAGCCAGTAACGCTGAATGCGGTATTAAACCAGCAAGGCAAGCACCCGATGACCAAAAAGCAAACCGTGGGCTTTAATGCCAGCACCACCTTTAAGCGCTCCGATTTTGACCTGGGTAACTACGCGCCTGCCGTGAGTGATGAAGTTACAGTAAACATCACGACAGAAGCCTCCGCCCAGTAATATATTCAGTGCAATAACTCAATAAACTCAGCCCATTGAACGCGCAAGGATTAAGTACCATGAACCCATATTTAGAAAGCATTAGCCATCGCCGTACCATTTACCACATTGGCAAAAATGTTTCTGCGTCGACTGATCATATTACCAAGCTGATTGAAATTGCGGTAGAGAACAGCCCGTCGGCCTTTAATTCACAAAGCTCACGCGCTGTGATCCTGTTTGGTGAACATAGCGATGAATTCTGGGAAATTGTGCGTGCCGCTTTACGCAAGATTGTGCCAGAAGCAGCATTTGAATCTACCGACAAGAAAATTTCTTCTTTTGCCGCTGGCGTGGGTACGGTATTGTTTTTTGAAGACCAGGATGTGGTAACTACCCTGCAGGAACAGTTTGCCCTGTATGCGGATAATTTCCCGGTATGGTCCGAGCATTCAACCGGTATTGCCCAGTTTTCCGTATGGTCTGCCTTGGCCAGCGAGGGCATTGGCGCCAGCCTGCAACACTATAACCCGCTGATTGATGATGAAGTAAAAGCCAAGTATGGCGTGCCAGCCAGCTGGAAACTGCGTGCGCAGCTACCGTTTGGCTCCATTGAAAGCCTTGCTGGCCATAAAACCCATATTGACCGTGCAGAACGCTTTAAGGTATTTAAATAAGTCTGGCTTTTGCAGTCATATGTTTGTAGTAATAAAAATGGCGCTGATGCGCCATTTTTTACATCACTTCAAAAGTTTAAGGCGCTTCCATTGGTGCTGGCAGGCTGATTTTTCCTTCAATGTGTGCCGCAGTTTTAGGCTTGCTGCTGCTGCTATAAAATGGACTGCTGCTGCTAATTAGCAGTCCCAGGGTTTCCCCGGCATTCAGGCTGCTATTCACTGCAGGCAGGTTAAATGCTGCACTGGGTGGATCTACCGGATAGCTGAACTGTTTGGCAATCTGGTTGCGTTGTTGCAGGCGTGCCAGATTAAGTGGCCAGCTTTGCTCATTTAAAATGCGGTAACGGCTTGAGCCTGCTTTTTGTGCAGCCAGTGAAATAAACAACGTGGGTTCCGGCTGTTCCGGCAAGTGGCTTACAGTCAGCTGCAATTGTGGAATGCCGGTTAGCCACTGTTTACTATTAATTTTCTGCAAGGGAATAAATACAGGCTGGTTACTGGCTGGCCGGATATCCTGTGCCGCTATCGGATAATCCTGCACCGGATACAGCTGTGCCACCGTATTTACCGGGCTGCCCTGAATACACAGGTCAGGAATGCTGTTAATATCGGCACTGCTATCCTTTAATTTATGGTCAAACCAGCTGGCAATGGCGTCCTGTAGCACCAGTTGCTGCTTATTGCAGGAAATCTTTTTATCGGCATACCAGACAGGTGTTTCCAGACCCGGCGAGAACTGGGTAAACAGTTGTAAATGGCCACCATCCACACCCAGCAGGCGCACATCGCGGTTAGCCTGTTTTAGGCAATGGGCAGCTTTCACCCCCTCATTAAAGGGGAATAATATGTCCCTAAAGCCCTGAATAATCAGGGCATCTGCCTGTGGCGGCTGGCCAGTTTCACAAAACCAGCGCGCCTGATGGGTTTTAAGCAGTTCATAGGTGGGTGCGCCAATATAGCCTTTCTTGGTATCCTGGTAGGCCTGTTTGAGTACCGGGTCCAGCTTGTTCCAGTTCCACCAGTCACCTACCAGATTCAACAAGCCAATCCAGCCGCTTTTAGCCACGCCATTGGGTGCCAGGCTGCTTTCCAGGTCATACCAGGTGGTAAACGGCACAATGGCCTGTATACGCTTGTCCAGCGCTGATGTAACGTACTGGATGCCCCCGGCATAGGATTCACCGACCATGCCGGTACGCACGCCATTTTCATTACGGGCCAGGCTGGGCAGGTTGTGTTCGGCCCAGTCCAGCAGGGTGCGTACATCCTGTGCTTCTTTTTCCGGGTCGGTTACACGGATAATCCCGCCACTGCCACCCCAGCCACCATGTCCGCGCTGGTCAAAACTGATCACCCAGTAGCCCCGGTGCCAGGCGCGCTCAGCAGCTTCACCCGTAGGCATAATACTGCCGTAAACATCCAGCCATGGGCGTTTCATGCGTGACAGGCCAAAGCCGTGCGTGTGCACAATCAATGGTGCGGTCTGGTTTGCTGTCAGTTTGGGTTGATACACGGTAAAAGAAAGCGTTACCCCATCTGCTGCGGTGGTACGCATCTGGTAATAGGTTTCTTTTAGTTCGCCATTAGCCAGTTGTGGTAGTGGCGGTTTGATATGACGGGTGGCGCAGGCAGTGAGAAATAATGAACTAATAATCAGGCAACTGATAACCAGTATCTGTCGGATATGCAGGTGTCGCATAAGAATCCTTTCCAGCCAAAACAGGTATGCTGGTCACCAGCATACCTGCCAATCTTGTTTTTATGATGATGATGGCTTACAAAATTGAGCCAAATGCCTGACCCATGTTGACCACGCTTTCAGCTTTGAATTGCGCTAACCAGTTCATTTTGTTCGGTTCAAACAA
>JASLIR010000033.1 GCA_030152125.1 Alkanindiges sp. | reverse complement strand
AACATTATCCGCCATCCGGATTTTATTCGCTATTTTGAAGATGCCGAGCGTTATCCCGATGGCATCAAGCTGAACTCATGGATTTCGCCGGATCGCTATATCCAGTGTGAGCTCACCCTGTTCGGGCATCATAACCGCATGCTGATTGCCTATGATGTCACCCGCCTGCACAACCTGGAGCAGATGCGTAAGGATTTTGTGGATAATATTTCGCATGAACTGCGCACGCCGCTGACGGTACTCACTGGTTACCTGGAAGTGTTTTCTGACCAGGAGGACCTGAATCCACGCTGGAAACGCGGATTTGAACAGATGATGCAGCAAACTCGCCGTATGAACGCCTTGGTAAACGACCTGCTTTTGCTGTCACGCCTTGAAAATGAAGGGCTGGAAAGCAAAAGCCAGATTATCAACATGCCCGCCCTGTTGGGTGACCTGTTTGATGATGCACAGGCCTACAACTCCGATTACGGGCATGCCCTGAACCTGTCCATTGACAGCCATATGGATTTGCTGGGTTCGGAAATGGAAATTTCCAGCGCTTTTGGCAACCTGATTACCAATGCCATCAAGTACACGCCTAAAGGTGGGGTCATCACCATTGGCTGGGCGGACGATGGCGAACATGGTTATTTTTCGGTACAGGACAATGGCATTGGCATTGAGCCCTACCATATTCCACGCCTGACCGAACGCTTTTACCGGGTGGACAGTGCCCGTAGCCGGCAAACTGGCGGTACCGGACTAGGGCTGGCGATTGTTAAGCACGTACTGGCGCAGCACGGTGCTCATTTACAGGTGGAATCCAAAATGAACCAGGGCTCCATCTTCAAGGCTGTGTTCCCCAAAACCCGCCTGGTCTCTTAAACCCGGCTGGTATAAGCAGTTATCATATAAAAACATATAAAAGCGTCTAACAAATTACACACGCCTGCTGCATTTTTAGCGTATGCTGCTTTGGAATACCTAATCATCAGTCGTCTAACTATTTTTATGCACTGTGCCGGCCATGCCTAACTTATTGGAAAACTTTACTAAAAGCCTGTATAGCTCTTCGCGCGCCTGGGGTGTGGAAGTTGCACGGCGTATTCGCCCCTCCTCCGGCTTAAGTCAGGCAGCATGGTTTAGCATTGCCGCCATTGCACGCCGCGAACAACCGCCTTCGCAAATTGAGCTGGCCAAGGAGCTGAATATTGAAGCAGCCTCCATGGTTGCCATGATTGACCGACTGGTATCCTTGGGTATTGTGGAGAGACAACCCTCCGCAGCTGACCGTCGCGTTAAAAATATTGTGCTTACTGCACAGGGGCTGGAGCTGTATCAGGAAGTGAAAGAGCAGGCACGCCTGATCCGCCAGGACATTCTGGGCAGCATTGATCCTGCAAAACTAAAAATTGCGATTGAAGTCATGCAGCAACTGCAAGCCAATATCGAACTGGCGAATCAGCAAAATAATAATTAATGACAGCCAGTTAGCCTCTTTCATTCAATAAATATTATTAAGCTGCCCTAAATCTGGCCAGTTAAATAAGGGCATTCATCACCATTTGTCTTTTAAAGCGTGGATTACTAGGATCTTTAGCGCAATTTGAATATACTTGCAGCATCCATCAAAGATTTATCATAACAACAATGACCGAAGCAACTGCCATACCCCAGCTTGCACGTAGCAAGGCCCTTGCCCAGTTGGCACTGATCATTGCAGTGACCACCTGGATCATCCTGCTGATTCTGGTTAAGTTCATGCCCGAGCATGCTGCCCTGCTGCATATTCTCATGCTGGCAGCCGAGGCTGGCGTGGTGGGTGGACTGGCTGACTGGTATGCCATTACTGTCCTGTTTCGTAACCCGTTTGGCCGCCTGCCCTTGCCTAAACTGCTGCGTGACCACACGGAAATTATTCCGCGTAACAAGGCGCGTATTGCCGAATCGATGGGACGCTTTGTACAGGAAAATTTCCTGTCACCTCAAGTGGTCAGCCAATCCTTACAGCGCAGCGATGTAACCATGATTGCCGGTGAGTGGCTGGCCAAGCCGCAGAATGCAGCACAGGTGGTTGATGTGATACAGCAGGCGGCCCCACGTATTCTGGATTTCTTTGAACAGGAAACCATTAGCGGATTCATGCAGGACAATATTGTGCAGTGGGCCAAAAGCACCGACATGCACAACCTGACCAGTGAACTGCTACGCGCGGTGCTGGAAAATGACTTCCATCAGGATGTGATTCAGCGCGGACTGGACCTGGCCAATAACTGGATCAAGGAAAACCCGGATAAAGCCCACCAGCTGGCTGGCAAGATGTTTAACGAGCTGGGTGTAGGTACCCTGGCCTGGGGCGCAGGCTTAATCGGCATTGACGTGCAACAGCGCATTATCAACTCCTTTTTAAAAAAGGTGGAGCAGATTCTGGATAATCCGGAGCACCCGTGGCTGGCCGCTATCGAACTGCGCGGGCACGAGCTGATTGTGTCTTTACGTGATGCCGAATCCACCTCATCGCGTTATCTGAACCAGACCAAGAACGCCTTACTGGACAGCCCAGCCGTGGTGAATTTTTTAACCGGCTCGGTGGTGATTTTACGTGATACGGTGAAACGAGATTTACAAAGCCCACAGTCTGCCATTGCACAAAACCTGCATGCAGCCATCATACGCTTAGGGGTTAACCTGCAATTTAATCAGGATGTCAGACAAACCCTGAACGAACAGATTGAAAAACTGGCTGTCACCTTTAGTAATGAATATGCCGATAAGATTATCCGTTATATCAGCCAGCGCATCCACGAATGGGATTCGCGCGAGATGATTGGCAAAATAGAAAGCGAAGTGGGCGGTGACCTGCACATGATCCGGGTGAATGGCGTGGTGGTGGGTGCTTTTATCGGTCTGGTGCTGGGTGTTATCCGCGCCATCATTGAACAAATTCCAGTTTAGGCCTGCCCCTCGCGTGCCGACATTTACAGAATTAAACACATTTACAGGTTTAATGTTACGTCAACACTTGCCGCAGTAACTAAAAGCTAGCAATATAGGAACGCATATATGATGTCTTCGAAAAACTGTTTGAAGCCCGTATGGATTAAGTGTCTTGGTAACAATGCAAGATTAGAAAACAAAAACTAGGATTCTCACACCATGCTTCAAGAAATTTTAGCCGACTTTCACGAACACCTATGGTTGTACATTTCCATTCCTTTTATCAGCGGTTTTATTGGTTATATCACCAAAATTATTGCTATTCAGATGATGTTTGCCCCGCTGGAATTTAAGGGAATCAAACCATTTATCGGCTGGCAGGGCATTGTGCCGCGCAAAGCCGAAAAAATGGCAACCATAGCCGTTGAACTCATGACATCCAAGCTGATCAAGCCGGAGGAAATTTTTGCCCGACTGGATCCCGCCCGTATTGCCAAGGAAATTGAGCTGCCCATAATGGCCGCGGCTGAAGATATTACCCGTGAAGTCGCACAGGAATATCAACCTGGCCTATGGGAAGGCATGCCGGAATTTGCCCGCAAGAAGCTGATTCGCAGCGTACAGGCTAAAGCACCGGAAATTGTGCAAACCATTATGTCCGAAGTACAAAAAGATGTACAAAAGTACTTTGATATTAAGCATATGGTTGTCAGCAACCTGCTTAAAGATAAACGTTTGCTCAACGAAATCTTTAAAAAGGTAGGTAAGCAGGAATTTAAGTTTTTCAGTAATGCCGGTTTTGTGTTTGGCTTTGCCATTGGTGTGGTGCAAATGGTGTGCTGGATTCTGTTCAAACAGCCCTGGATGCTACCTGCCTTCGGCGGTTTTGTCGGCTTCTTTAGCGACTGGGTTGCCCTGCAAATGATGTTCCGCCCCTTACAGCCAAGAAAGATTCTGGGCTATACGGTGCAGGGCCTGTTTATCAAACGCCAGCAGGAAGTGGCAACCGATTATGCTGCACTGATTTCCAAGCAGTTGCTGACGTCAGCCAACATGATGGAAGAGCTGTTTTCCGGTACCCACTCCGACAAAGTGATTGGCCTGGTAAACCGCCACGTGAAGGAAGTGATTGACAGCCAGGCTGGCGTGGTACGCCCACTGGTGGTGTATGCCATTGGTGGCGAGAAATATCAAAGCCTGAAAGAACAGGTAGCGCAACGCATTCTGGCTACCCTGCCGGAAACCATGAAGCATATCGAATCTTATGCTGAAGATGCCATGGATATTCGCAACACCCTTTCGGAGCGCATGAAGCAACTGACCCCGGAAGAGTTTGAAGGCATGTTACGCCCTGCATTTAAGGAAGACGAATGGTCCTTGATTATTGTGGGTGCGGTACTGGGCTTTCTGGTGGGTGAAATGCAGATTCACTTTATGCTGTAATCCCCCTCTTGCAGACCAGAAAAACCCGGATTCATCCGGGTTTTTTATTGGCACTCAATCATTTGTAAAAGGGCTTAGGCCTTAAACAGTTGTGCCAGCAATTCAAAGCTGTGCAGGCGATCAGCCTGATCATACAGGTCACCGGTAAAAATCAGCTCATCTGCCTGGGTTTGTTCAATAATTTGCGTTAACCGGCGTTGTACCTTTTCTGGCCCGCCTACCGCCGCCATGCCCAAAAAGCTGTTCACACTCACCTGCTCATGCGGCTGCCATAAGCCAGTCATGCTGGCTACCGGTGGGCGCATACGGATGCTGTGCCCGCGCATCAGGTTTAATATGCGCTGATACAGGGATGTGGCCAGATAATCGGCACGCTGGTCATCATCAGCCAGTACCAGCGGCACACCCAGCATCACATAGGGTTTGTCCAGCACGGCTGAAGGCTGAAAATTTTCCCGGTACAGCTTGATTGCCTCGTGCATGAAACGCGGGGCAAAATGCGATGCAAAGGCATACGGCAAGCCCTTTTTAGCGGCCAGTTGCGCACTGAACAGGCTGGAGCCCAGCAGCCAGATGGGCACATGGGTGCCTTGTCCGGGTACAGCATGAATACGCTGCTGGGGCACCGGCTCACCCAGCAACTGCTGGATAATCTCTACATCTTCCGGAAAATCCTCTGCACTTTCCAGATGATTGCGGCGTAGCACACGGGCAGTATTCTGGTCTGCTCCGGGCGCACGCCCAAGGCCGAGGTCAATGCGGTTGGGGTATAAGGTAGCCAGGGTGCCAAACTGCTCTGCCACCACCAGGGGAGAGTGATTGGGCAGCATGATACCGCCGGAACCCAGGCGGATACTATGCGTGTTGGCCGCCAGATAGCCAATTAACACGGCGGTGGCCGAACTGGCAATGCCATCCATATTATGGTGCTCCGCCACCCAGAAGCGTGTGAAGCCCAGTTTTTCAGCATGCTGCGCCAGCCGTAGGGAGTTTTGCAGGGCAATGGCAGGCGTTGCATCATCGCGAATTGGCGCTAAATCCAGAATGGAATATTTGGTCTGCTGTAGCACACTCATGTTGGTATCCGGCAATCATTTCTTTAGATAAGTACTGTTATAGGGATGATGCCAGCCAGTTCAATAGCTGTATAGCTTATTTTCATAGTGATTGTTATGAAATTTGTTTAAGGCATAAAAAAACCGGATTTTAATCCGGTTTTTTTCACAATAACTGGTTTAACCCTGCCGCTTGGCCGCTGCAATCGGACAGCCCTTAAACTGGGCTGCCTGTACCACGGCATCCTGCTCACCCAGCACCCGTGCCAGTTCAGAATTATTGGTCCGCTGCGACTGCCCCATATTGACCGAAATAGTGGGCCCAAAACCCCAGCCGCCACCAACACCCAGGCCTACACCCACACCACGGCTTTTAGGGGCACTCACACCTCGCTGGATGTACTGGTCTATACGGGCATATTCAGCGTGTAATTGCTGGCAGTTAAGGCCCTGATACTGCGTAGGCGAGACATACTGCGGCTTAACCGTGGTGGCACAGCCAGCCAGTACAGCAACCAGAACCACAGCAAATGCAGACTGAATAGAGACGCGTTTAAACGGGTGCATGCCGGGTTCCTCTTGGCAGCTAGAATGAGCAGGTAGAAATCGCTTATGCCTGTCCTTCAATTTCATCAAACAGGGACACATAGGCCAGTGTAAGCTTATGCTCAGGAGAAAGATGTATCAATGGTTGGTTTTTTTGATGTGATTCTTTCATCAAAATGGAAGAAGGCAGCATGCTTTCAAATACCGGCAAACCTTCATCCTTTAAGCCCTGCACCACCTGTTGCGGCAGCTTGGCCTGGCTCTGGAACTGGTTAACAATAATGCCTTCCACTTCCAGGCGTGCATTATGGTCGCTCTTGGCTTCAATCACATTTTCCAGCAGGGTCAGCAAGGCACGGTGTGAAAACACATCACAGTCAAACGGTATCACCACCCGGTTGGCAGCAATTAATGCCGACAGGGTAAAAAAGTTAAATGCAGGCGGTGTATCAATAAAAATACGGTCATACTGGTGCGCCAGCTCATTTAAACCATCACGCAATTTAAAAATTTTGTGCTTGCTTTCCAGTGCATGCTCAATGGCACTCAGGGTTGGGCTGGAAGGAATCACCCATAAATTCTGGAACGGGGTACTGTGCACCACACTGTCCAGACCACGCTCATTACTTTTGAGCAGGGAACCCAGTGCTGCGCCAAACAGGCCTTTGCCC
>JASLIR010000493.1 GCA_030152125.1 Alkanindiges sp. | reverse complement strand
AAACAGCTTCCATTGTGACCCGCATCCCGGCAACTTTGCCTTCCGTGAAGATGGTTCGGTGATTGTGTACGATTACGGCTGTATTAAAACCTTAAGCCCGGACATTATTGAAACCAACAAGCTGCTGGTAAAAGCAGCGGTGAGTGCCAATATTGCCGAACTGGAAGACGCCTTGCGCCTACTGAAAGTGCGTAATTATAACGGCCAGATTCCGGCAGACTTTTATCAGGAATGGATTGATGTGCTGTTAAGCCCGCTCATTTCCGATTACGACTTTGCTGAAAATACTGCGCATCATCAGGCGGTGGAACTGGCCAGAAAATCGCTGAAATACTGGGACAGCTTCCAGCCTTCCGCCGAAACCATGATGATTAACCGCACCATTTCCGGCCACTACTGGAACATGATCAACCTGAAGGTAAAAGACAACTTTAAGCCTTTACTGGAAGAAGTGATTCCATTGTCTTAAGGCAATGGAATCCTGTGGTATTTAAACCGCAACACCTACTACCAGCGTTGCCGTATAGCCAGCGCTCAGGCTACCGGTCACGCTGGAAAGCTGCAGGCTATAGCCATCACTAAACACATTGTCACTGACCAGGCTAGTTTGCGATAAATTGCGCACACTGCTGCTATAACCGCTGGCATTGTTATATACCTCACTGCATACATCCTGCGGCAAGGCCAGCTGCGAGGTACGCAGTTTATTGGCGGATGTGGTTGCTACGCTCTGGCTGGGATAAATTTCAAAGTGAATATGCGGCCAGCGCCCGGAATAGCAGCCGGGAAAAATAGTGCTAAACGTTACCGTGCCACTGCCATCAGTTTGCTGTACGCCGCGTAAATAGTCTTCACTGACGATAGCACTGGAATACAGTGAATAATTACCATCACGGTCACAGTGCCACAGGTAAACGCCATAATTAGTCAGGGCAGCACAGGCATTATTGGTATTCACCAGTTTTAACACCACTGTTAAGGGTATGCCCTGTGCGGTATTGCCGGTAATCAGGCTGCTACGGATATCACTGCGCACAATACCGGAACGGGTGAGCACATTTACCCCGTTGGAGCCATCTCCCGGATAAGGTCCTGCAGTTTCTTCCGGAATAGCACCACAACTGCTGGAGCCACTGCCGGATGAGCTACTGCCGCCACTACTGGAGGATGTACTGCCACTGCTCAGCACATAGCTGTCACCACTGGAGCCGCCGCCACAACCCGCCAGCAATAAAGCAGCACCCCCACCTAGGCCAAGGCTTAATGCGCGTCGACGATGCATTAACTGGCTATCTGCAATTAAACCCTGTGAGTCATGTACCTTGGGTGAAAGGGTTAGATCTGTTTTTTGCTGTTTGATTTGCTTCATCTTTTATTCCTTTAGCATGATGATGCAAACACTATAAGCAGACAGATGGGTCTGAACATGAAGGCCATGTACGAGGCGTTTAATCTGCCAATGACGCCAATTTTTTATAAAGATGCATCTAAGTGATTAATATTTATTTTCTTTTTTCTTAACAGCAAAAAGCCCGCTTAAAAACGGGCTTCATGCTTAGTGCGTGATTAATCCAAATATGCTTACCACGCGCCTGTTCTTTCACGAACCGTACTTAATGTATCCTCACGCAACAGCTTCCCGTTACGAAATACCGGCTGTAGCAGGTTCTGCCGGCCATTGAGCTCCTCAAAACGGATGGTTTCGGTGCCTTCAGCGGTTTTTACCAGGGCTAAACGTCCACGCTTGCTGCGCTTGGCTTTGCTGGTGATCGGATCTTTGTAGACATCCCGCCACTCCCCAGCCACCTGTGCTGCACTGGCTTTCATGGCCCAGCCCAGCGTATCACGGTCAACCTGTTGCAACAGGCCACCACCCATCCCAAAGGCCAGGTTATCGGCACTAAAACCGGCCTGCATAATGGCATCCAGTATGTTTTGCAGGCTCACCGGATTAATGCCATCGCCCTGAATCAGGCGTACACAGTCCGGCAGTACCTTATAACCTTTCTGATTGATGCTATAACCAAAACGCTCGGACAGGCGGATCAGCGCTTCACGCACCACTTTTACCGGATCGCCACTGTCAGGACGGATCACCAGCGTACCACCCGCGTTTTGTACATCCTGCTTCAGTACATCGCCCCACAGCTTGTCGATAGCCTGCCATAAATCGTAGCTGTCGCTGACCACTGCCACAATTTTACCTGGCCCGCCAAACTGCTTCAGCATATTGCGGTAAGCATCCACTTCACCGTCACGCCCCCAGGAGGTAATGGTGCTGTGCTCGGCGGCAGGAATGGAAAATGCGGCTATTTGATCCGCCCTGGTCATGCCATACCAGCGGGATGCCGCCACCAGGCTGCTGAGGGTATCTGTACCGGAAAAGTTAACAATGTGTGCTAGGCCACCCAGCGCGGCTGTTTCCAGGCTGGAGGCACCGCGAGAACCAAAATCGTGCAGCTTGAATGGCAAGCCCGCTAAAGAATCAGCACTTTTTTCCAGTGCAGCACGGATAATCTTTTTACAGGTATAACTTAAGCTGGCCACGGTAGATGGATACCACACCGCACGCAACAGTGCAGTTTCAAGGTAGCTTACCAGCCAGTAGCATTGTGGGTCGGTATTCACCACCAGCACCAGCACATTTTTATTTTCAATCACGCTGCCTTCTGCAACGGCATCAATTTGCAGCGGCAAATAGCCATTGTGCTGATCGACAATATACTGCCAGCCTGCGCGGTTAAATGGCACACCGTGCGCAGCCAGCATCACCT
>JASLIR010000488.1 GCA_030152125.1 Alkanindiges sp. | reverse complement strand
ATTAGAGTCAGCAGATGACGGTAAGGAAGAAAAAATTTTCAGCTGTATTTGGTCGAGCACTGGCAGTTTGGTATCGCAGCTCACCTTGGTGGGATTTAAAAATTTACTAGTGCCGTAAGCGTTGGCTTTGGCACTTAATAGTCTGACGCGCAATATCTTTGGAGCAGCGCTTTGCGGGTATTGCCTTTCCCATAAATCCAACCCTTGTTCAGCATTTTTCCAATCCTGCGCTTGGTCTGCAAACAATGTTTCGTAATATTCATTAAACGCCTGATAGTAATGCCATAGCAGCATGGTGCCACTGGCTGTTTTGGTTTTTTTCTTCAGGGCATCCAGATAAATGCTGTTCAGGCTTGAAAAGTTTTTTTGCAGATAAAGATTGCGTACTTGTTCATTCAGCTTGTTACGATCAGCTATTTCATCTGCGCTTACTGGGTTTAATACACTGATACCGAGTGAGCAACTAAAAGCAAATAACCCATTTCTTATCAATTTATTCATATACATGTAGTCTTTAAATTTGAGCCTCCATGTTAATTTATTAAAATGTTGATGTTTGTACCTATTCATCAGGTTTTGTAAATGTACTTTTCGCGGCGCACAAAAAAGCGCCCGCAGGCGCTTTTCTTGACTAATAACGGATTACAGGGTACGAGAAATCAGTTCTTTCATAATCTCATTCGTACCGGCGTAAATACGGTTGGCACGGTTGTCGATATAAGCCCGGGCAATCGGGTATTCCAGCATATAGCCATAACCACCGTGTAACTGTACGCCTTCATCTACCACCTTGGAGAACAGGTCGGACAGCTTGTATTTGGCTGCAGCAGCAGCGTCAATGCCCAGTGTGCCTTCAATCTGCAATTCCATACAGCGGTCAAGAAACGCACGCCCCATGTCGATTTCACTGCGTAATTCAGCCAGTTTAAAACGGGTGTTCTGGAAGGAGCTGATGGACTTACCAAAGGCTTTGCGTTCCTTGGTGTATTTAACGGTATGGGCAAAGGCCGCTTCTGAACCTGCCTGGCAAATAATCGCCACCAGCATACGCTCCCAGGCCAGCTCTTTCATCAGCATGATAAAGCCCATGCCTTCCATGCCCAGCAGGTTGGATTTAGGCACGCGCACGTTATCAAAGAACAGCTCGCAGGTATCCTGACCTTTCATGCCTACTTTTTTCAGGGGCTTGCCCTTGGTGAAACCTTCGCTATTGGCATCCATAATCAGCAGGGATAAATTGTTGGAGCCTTTTTCAGTTTTACCGGTTTTAACCACCACCACAACCATGTCACACAGGTAGCCGTTGGTAATAAAAATCTTGGAACCGTTAACAATATAATCATCACCATCTTCAACCGCAGTGGTGCGTACACCCTGCAGGTCGGAACCGGTACCCGGTTCGGTCATGGCAATGGCAGAAACCACTTCGCCGGTCGCCATTTTTGGTAACCAGTTTTTTTTCTGTTCTTCGTTACCAAAGTTGTTAATGTAGTTGGCTACAATGTCCGAATGCAGGGAGAAACCGGTGGCAGAGTCACCGGCATAAGCCTGTTCTTCAATCAGGATCATACTGTATAAACGGTCTACCCCTGAGCCGCCGTATTCAACCGGCATGGTGGCACACAGTAAGCCCAGCTCACCCGCCTTGTTCCACAGGTCACGGTCAACGTGCTGCTGTTCTTCATACTTTTCAGTATTGGGTACCACTTCGGTGCTATAAAAGCGGCGCACCGTATCACGGAAAGCTTCATGTTCAGCATTGAATAGCTTGCGCGGCAACATGGGCGGAATGGGGCGAATAACGGAAGAGCTCATAATAATCCCTAAGCAAGTTGAGCAGTGTGCCAGTATAAAATTTGACACCTTTAGACAGTGCTACAGTTAAAAAGATTCCCCGCCTGACAACAATGGGTTTTCTTACCAATTCCTGTACTGGTTTTTACGGTTTTTGCCAATTTACCCGCAAGGCATGATTTTTTGGGATAAGCTAACAGCATAGCTTGTCCAATATGAAAATTACCTGCGGGATGCACAGATGATGTATACAAGAATAGGCCATCGCTATATTGATAGCGCCAGTAACAAGACACTGGATAGCTGGTATCCGGCCAGCAATAGCCAGAAAAGAAGAGCCTGCCTGGCTGAAAAAGTTGGCCTGATTAGGGGGGACTTTATAGAAACGAGCATTCAATCGCTGGATGATGCACCTGTTAGTACTGAGGATGCCTATTTACGTCTGCATTTACTGTCCATGCGCATGGTACAACCGAACCAGCTCAATTTAGAGGGCATTTTTGCGCTGTTGCCAAATGTTGCCTGGACTTCTGCTGGCCCTGTACTGCCTGAGCATGTGGAGACACTGAAAGATTTACTGGCTGAGCAGTACCATCATGTCATGGTGCATTCTATCGATAAGTTTCCACGCATGTCCGATTATGTAGTGCCTGAAGGTGTGCGCATAGCGGATGCCGAACGTGTGCGCCTGGGGGCTTACCTGGCCAGTGGTACAACGGTGATGCATGAGGGCTTTATCAATTTTAATGCCGGTACGCTGGGTGAGTCGATGGTGGAGGGGCGCATTACGCAGGGTGTGGTGGTTGGCAAGCAGTCTGATGTGGGGGCGGGTGCTTCAATTATGGGCACATTGTCTGGCGGCGGCAAAATTAAGAACAGTATTGGTGAGCGTAGTTTGTTAGGTGCCAATGCAGGGATAGGAATTGCGCTGGGCGACGAGTGCATTGTGGAGGCCGGGCTGTATGTGACGGCTGGGACCAAAGTTCGCCTGGGGGATGGTAGTGTGGTCGCGGCAAGAACGTTGTCCGGCCAGTCAGGTTTGCTGTACCGCCGTAATAGTCAGGCAGGTTATGTGGAAGCAATTGCAACCGATGCCACGCGCTGGGGTGGCTTAAATACGGTCCTGCATGCGGTACCGCCTAAAGCGGAATAAGTCACAATATTTGCTTGCAGGTGATTTAATGCGCCTACCTGATGAGTTCAGTTCGACCTGTTCATTAAAAAATGGCATGATTGGCAGCTAATCTGCCAATGGGGAATATATAAATGTCTGAAGAAATAAGCCTGCATGACCGCAAGGTGATTTACCGTGCACGCCGGGGCTTAAAAGAGCTGGATATTTATTTTGATCCTTATGTAAAGCAGCATTACCTGACTGCGGATGACGCTGAAAAAGCTGCCTTTGCCCTGCTGATTGAGCAAGAAGACCCTGACCTGCTGGACTGGTTTATGGCAGTGAGTGAACCGGAGGATGCCGGGCTGGTAGCGATGGTTAACAAGCTAAAAACCCTATACGCCGCTGGTTAAAGGATTGATAAGAAAATATGCTGATTGACTGCCAGGTTAAACCCAGCCGCTTGCGGGTCGTGTGTTTTGTGGCAGTCAACCTGATTGTACTTCTGTTAATAATAGCCTGTTCAGGCATTTCGCCAGCTTATAAGCTGATGTTGTCAGTTGCCTTTACGCTTTTCAACCTGGCGAATGTCTTTATGGCCTATACAGGCTTTCTTAAACCGCGTGTGCTGCATGTCTGGCAGGTAAACAGATGTGAATGGTA
>JASLIR010000478.1 GCA_030152125.1 Alkanindiges sp. | reverse complement strand
GGTGACCGCAAAATCTGGCTGGAAGAAAAAGGCAATCTGGCAGATGTGATTGTTTAGGCAATGGTTTAGGATAAGCGCATAAAGCATAAAAAAATCTGAGGGAGACCAGGCATGTATCAACTGCAATCGCATCACCATATGAAACACGGAGTGGTACTGCTACTGCTGCTGGGTTTAGGCGGCTGTGCCACTATGAGCCCGGAGGAGTGCAAGGTGGCAGACTGGCGTGCCATCGGGGAAAAGGATGGTAGCCAGGGCCGCACCGAGCAGTTGGCCGGTCATTTAAAAAGCTGTCAGGGCGTAGGGATTGTACCGGACAACAAGCTGTACCGTAGTGGCTACCAGCAGGGCTTAAAGTTTTATTGCCAGCCGCAGCGCATCCTGAATCTTGCCTTGCAAGGCAATGGTGATGTGTCGGTTTGCCCGACTAGCCAGCAACAATTTCTAACATATTATTATCGGCTGGGGCAGGACGTATACCAGGCACAAAATCGTGTGAACGAGTTAAACAGTGAGCAGTCCCGGCTGGAGCGCGAGCTGATTGATAAGAAGGATCTTACTGATTTACAAAGAAAAGAAAAAAGAGAACGCTTGCGTAATCTGGATAAGGAGTTACGCTACGCGCGTGATGACGTGAGTCAGGCGCAGTATCGTTTGTCACAGAACCGCTATCGTTGATTTCAGATTTGTTTCAATTGGTGAAAATATATATTTCACCGGCTGTGCTTTTTAAAAAGCGTGCTATCTTCAAATTGTCATCAGGGAAAAATGACAGGTAGTTTGCCTGTAAAAAATGCAGTTAGGCGCCTTCATGGAAAACTAGGCAAGCCTTTTGCATTATTTAGCTGGCAAGACAATCGCGCGATACGACTTGCGCAACACTTGAGATGAGGAAGCATATATGATGCATATTGAAGTACGCACAGATAACCATATCGAAGGCACAGCAAAAATGATTGATTATATCCGTGCCCAGCTAAGCAGTGAATTTAGTCGTTACAGCGAAAAGCTAACCCATTTGGAAGTACATTTTAGTGATATCAATGGCGATAAAGGTGGCGATGATGACAAGCGCTGTATGATCGAAGCCCGCGCCAGTGGCCTGCATCCGATTGCAGTCACGCATAAAGCCGGCAATATTGATCATGCGTTTGATGGTGCGATAGAAAAACTGCATCATTCCTTTGAGCATGCCTTTGCCAAGCTGCAGGGCTCGCGTCATGTGAATAAACCTGCATGGGAAGAAGAAACCGAGTAATTGCCCTTTTTAGCTGCTCTGGAGTCACTATTCCACCCGAACCCATTGCATGGCAATGGGTTTTTTATTGTCAGCATGATAACGATTGTCATGTATGCGGCCAGTAAATCCGTTACTATCATGCGAGATGAACTAACCCATGGAAACCTGTCATGTTAAATGTAGAGCAAACAGCACTATTGCAAGCCATTGATGAGCTGGACGTGGCTCAGGTTGAACAGTTATTACAGGAGCTGGACCCTAATTTTATTGATGATGAAGTAGGGCCACCCATCTCCAAGTTATGTGACCGCTTGTTTGACTGGTGGGAAAATATCTGTGATGCCTATGAGGCGAATGCGCCATTAACAGAAGAAGAAAAGGCTGCCCAGTTAAAGCCTTATGTAGAAATTCTGCAGCTGTTGATCAAAGCGGGTGCCAACCTGCACTTATGGGATAGTGAAGAGCTGTATGGCCCATTATGGGATGCTGCCAGCGCCGCCTGTTTGCCAGTGGTTAAAGTGTTAATTGCGCATGAGGTGAATCCAAATACACGGGATGAGGAGGGCTTAACCATTTTGTCCTCCATCAGTGATTTATTCTTTGATTGCGATTTTGATGCGATTGACTGGAGCAATGCCTTGCCGGAAGAGCGCGAAACACTGGAATACCTGCGCCAGCATGGTGCAAAAATGACAAAAGAGCTGACCCCGTCATAAAAATCGTTTAAAAAATTAAAAATCAGTGCAGGAAATTGGTGCAGAAGGAGATTTGCAGGATGAAACAGTCACAGGGATGGATGTTGCTGGCTGCCAGCGTATTGCTGTGCAGCCAGGTTTATGCGGATGATGCTGCTGCACATGGCGGCACCGCGCCGGACGCGCAGGTTGAGATTGGCTTTGACCGTCCCGGGATTGGTTTTTCTACCAGTATTATGCCAGCCAACACAGTGGCTTTTGAGCTGGGCTTACCGGATTTTAGCTACAGCAAGCAAAAAGTGGCTGGGCAGACCCAGCGTGATAGCCTGTACCAGACCGATATGCTGCTGCGTACCGGGCTAGGCGGCAATGCCGAGTTGCAACTGGGTTGGGCCGGGGCAATGTGGTCGCGCAGCAAGAGTGCAGGCCAGACCCAGCGCGAGTCGGGTTATGGCGATAGCAGTATCGGCCTGAAAGTGGCTATCCCCTTGCCTTCACAGGCATTTAGCCTGGCTTTTATGGCGGGTAGCAGCTTAAGCACCGGCGATGGCGCTTTTGGTGATGAGAAAAGAACAGCCAGTTTTGGCGGCACTGTGAATTATGCGTTAAATGACAGTATCTCCACTGCACTGTATGGCAATGTAGACCGTTATGCCGGGGACAACACCTGGACCGTTTCACCCAGTGTGTCACTCAGTCTGAGTGATCGCCTGGCATCCTTTGTCGAGTATGGTTATAGCAAAAGCAAGGGACAGCCGCAGCAAAGTGTGGTGGGTGGTGGCCTGACCTTTATGCTATGCCCACGGGTACAACTGGATATTTCTGCAGATGTGGGTGTAAATAATCAGGCACCCGATGTACAGGGCGGTTTTGGCATTTCTATTGCCCTATAGCCCGGCATGGATGGACGGGCAGCATTCAAACTGGCTAAAAAATGCCTTAAGTTTAGCTTTTTTAAGCTGCCTGACTGGAAAAACTGCCATAACACATGGGCAAGATGGTCAAAAATCAGTATGATCAGGCAAGTTTGTTTGTTGTCACCCTGATCCATTCATGACCAGTCTTATCAATAATGCCGCCACAGAAAACCGTTCAGTTGCCGAGTTTACTGAACAGGCGTACCTGAATTATGCCATGTACGTCATTATGGACCGGGCATTACCGCATATTGCCGATGGCTTAAAGCCGGTACAGCGCCGTATTGTGTATGCCATGAGCGAGCTTGGCCTGAAAAACAGCGGCAAGCCAAAAAAATCGGCCCGTACGGTGGGTGATGTGCTGGGTAAGTATCACCCGCATGGTGACAGCGCCTGTTATGAAGCCATGGTGCTGATGGCGCAGCCTTTTAGTTATCGCTACCCGCTGGTGGAAGGGCAGGGTAACTGGGGATCGCCGGATGACCCCAAATCCTTTGCCGCCATGCGTTATACCGAAGCCAAGCTGTCTGCCTACAGTGAGGTACTGTTAAACGAACTGGGGCAGGGCACGGTAGAGTGGCAGGATAACTTTGATGGCTCGCTAAAAGAACCGGTGACACTGCCGGCGCGGGTTCCCAATATTTTATTAAATGGTACTACCGGCATTGCGGTGGGTATGGCGACGGATATTCCGCCGCATAACCTGCGTGAAGTGGTGAAAGGTACCATTGCCTTATTAAAAAACCCTGAACTGACTGATGAAAAGCTGGCGGCCTTTATTCCCGGGCCGGATTTGCCTACCAAAGCCGAAATTATTTCCAGCCCGGAAGAGCTGTTAAAAATTCAGACCACGGGTAAAGGCAGTTACCGCATGCGTGCGGTATACCGGCTGGAAAAAAACCAGATTATTATTAGTGACCTGCCTTATCAGGTATCCGGTAACAAGGTATTGACCCAGATAGCCGATCAGATGCAGGCCAAGAAGCTGCCATTGGTAACGGATTTACGTGATGAATCGGATCAGGATAATCCGACCCGTCTGGTGATTGAGCTGCGTTCCAACCGGGTGGATGCCGATGGCCTGATGGGCCACCTGTTTGCTACCACCGACCTGGAAAGCAGCTACCGCGTTAACCTGAACATGATTGGCGATGATGGCCGGCCTCAGGTGAAGTCCATCCGGCAGATTTTGCTGGAGTGGCTGGAAATCCGCCAGTACACGGTCAAGCGCCGTTTGAATTACCATCTGGATAAAATTGAAAAGCGTTTGCACATACTGGCCGGTTTGTTAATTGCCTATCTGGATATTGATACGGTAATTAAAATCATCCGCGAGGAAGACAAACCCAAGCCGGTATTGATGAGCCATTTTGGCATTGACGATATTCAGGCCGAAGCCATTCTGGAGTTAAAGCTGCGTCATCTGGCCCGGCTGGAAGAAATGGAAATCCGCCGTGAGCAGGATGAACT
>JASLIR010000380.1 GCA_030152125.1 Alkanindiges sp. | reverse complement strand
AAGCCCCCGTAAAAAGCCTCATACCTGTATAAGCAATTGGGCGGAGTGACTATAGGTTTACGACGCCCCTAATTATCAATATTAATAAAATCATGCAATAAAAAAACCAGCTGCAAGCAGCTGGTTTTTAGCGGATAAATTTCCCGGGCGATTAACGCTGGGTAATTGGCACCACTTTACGGAATTCAGGACCGGTATATTCAGCACTTGGACGAATAATACGGTTGTCAGCACGCTGTTCCATCACGTGGGCAGCCCAGCCAGTCAAACGGCTCATCACGAAAATCGGGGTGAACAGCTTGGTAGGAATACCCATAAAGTGATAGGCAGACGCATGGAAAAAGTCTGCATTACAGAACAGTTTCTTCTCGCGCCACATCACTTCTTCACAACGTACAGATACCGGATACAGTACAGTATCACCTACATCTTTAGACAGTTTTTCAGACCAGATTTTGATGATCTCGTTACGCGGATCGCTGTCTTTGTAAATGGCATGACCAAAGCCCATGATCTTGTCTTTACGTGCCAGCTTGGCCAGCATTTCTTCTTCAGCATGTTCCGGGCTGGTAAAGCCTTCAATTAGTTCCATCGCTGCTTCGTTAGCACCACCGTGCAGTGGGCCACGCAGGGAACCAATCGCACCGGTAATACAGGAATGCATGTCAGACAGCGTAGAAGCACATACACGCGCCGTAAAGGTAGAGGCGTTAAATTCATGCTCAGCGTACAGAATCAGCGATACGTTCATCACCTTGGCATGCAACTCGCTTGGCTTCTCACCATTCAGCAAATGCAGGAAGTGCGCACCAACCGAGTCATCATCGGTGTTTTCATCAATACGCACGCCCTGATGGCTAAAGCGATACCAGTAAGTGATGATAGCCGGGAACAAAGCCAGTAAACGGTCAGTCACGTCCTGCTGTTCAGCAAAGGATTTTTCAGTTTCCAGGTTACCCAGCATGGAAGCGCCAGTGCGCATCACATCCATTGGGTGAGAATCAGCAGGAATACGCTCCAGCACTTCTTTTAATGCTTGTGGTAACTGACGCAGGCCTTTTAATTTTGCTTTATAGGCAGCCAGCTGTTCTGTTGTTGGCAACTCGCCAAAAAAGATTAAATAGGCAACTTCTTCAAATTCGCAGTTTTCTGCCAGGTCTTTTACGTCATAACCACGGTAGGTTAAGCCAGCCCCGGAAACACCAACAGTTGATAATGCGGTTTTACCTGCTACTTGACCACGCAGGCCAGCACCAGACAATACTTTAGCTTCTGCCACGGTTTACTTCTCCTGTTTAAACAGTTTATCCAGTTTATCTTCAAATGAATGGTAATCGAGGAACTCGTACAGTTCAGCACGTTTCTGCATCAGGTCCAGCACGTTTGCCTGAGTTCCCTCTTGACGGATGGCCTGCATCACCTGCAATGCCGCTTTTTGCATGGCGCGCGTGGCAGACAGTGGATACAACACCATGCCAATGCCCTGCTCGCCCAGTTCCTGCACCGTATAATACGGGGTAGTACCAAATTCGGTAATGTTGGCCAGTACCGGCACGCCAACTGCATCCACCACCTTGCGGTACATGGTAATGTCGGTCATCGCTTCAGCAAAAATGGCATCCGCACCGGCTTCCACACAGGCACTGGCACGGTCAATTACACCCTGCAGGCCTTCCTGTTGCAGCGCATCGGTACGCGCCATCAACACAAAATCCGGGTCGGTTTTTGCGTCAGCAGCCGCTTTAATACGGTCTACCATTTCGCCCTGGGATACGATTTCCTTGTTAGGACGGTGACCACAGCGCTTTTGTGCTACCTGGTCTTCAATGTGTACTGCAGCAGCACCGGCGCGGATCATTTCCTTCACGGTACGGGAAATGTTGAATGCACCACCCCAGCCGGTATCAATGTCCACCAGCAACGGGGTATCTACCTGGCTAGTAATACGGCGTACATCGGTCAGCACATCGTCCAGGCTGGTAATACCCAAATCCGGCAAGCCGTAGGAATAGTTGGCAACACCGGCACCAGACAAATAAATGGCCTTGTAGCCCACCTGGGTAGCCATCATGGCCGCGTAGGCATTCACGGTTCCTAAAATCTGTAACGGTTTTTCGGCAGCCAGTGCGTCACGAAAGCGACGTCCTGCGGAGTTGGTAGCAGTCATAGACATATCCATCAGCGTTAACAATCTGGTAATGGTTGCCGAGTATATAAATGTTTATCACGCTATGCACTGATAAATTGAATAAAAGCTCTATTTTAGTGTGAGATAATGTCAACAACCCCGTATTTGCACCATCCGGGGTCAGTGTCCTCCACTACCAGCGGGCATATGCGCTGGTTTTTTAACCAGAAGTACCAAAAAAGCAGTCAGGAACATCAGCAATGCCAGCAGCTTTAAAATGTCATTAAAGCTGAGCGTTAATGCCTGTAAATGCACCTGCCGCTCCAGCATGGTCATTGCCAGCTGGTCCGCCTGATCACCCACCACATTACGGAATTTATCAGCCGTCTGACTCAGGTACTCCACCGCAGGCAAACTTTCCGGGGTGATATTGCTGTGCAGGGTACTTACGTGCAAGGCCATCTGCCGCTCAATCAGCGTATTGATAATCGCCAGCCCAATTGCCCCGCCAATATTACGGGTCAAATTATATATACCGCTGGCACCCTTGATTTTATCCATGGGCAATGTAGACATCGCCAGTTGCGACATCAGGATCAGCCCCATCATCATGCCAATACCGCGCAATACCTGTGGCCAGAAGAACTCGGCAAAATCACTCTGTACCGTTAAATGCGCATTTAATACCACTCCCAGTGCAGCAATCGACAGGCCGGCAAAAATCACCTTGCGCACATCAAAGCGCGACATCACCGTTCCTACAAAGGGCGCAAACAGGAACATGGTAATGCCCATCACCAACATCACGTGGCCAATCTGGCTACTGTTCATACCACGTACCTGGCCCAGAAACACCGGCACCAGATACACCATGCCATACAGCGCAATGCCCAGCACAAAGGTCATTAGCGAGCTGACACTAAAGTTACGGTTTCTATAAACACTTAAATCAACAATCGGATGTTCGGTGGTCAGGCAGCGGTAAAAAAAGATAATGGCAGCACTGACACTGGCAATAAAGGTGTACAGGATGATGTCATCGGCAAACCAGTCATTACGTGGCCCCTCATCCAGGAAATACTCCAGCCCACCCAGAAACACCGCCATACTGGCCAGCCCCAGCCAGTCAATTTTGTATAGCAAACTGCTGTCTGGCTTATCCAGATCCTGCGCGGAATACACAAAGGAAGCGATCAGCAAGCCCGGCACAATATTGATAAAGAACATCCAGTGCCAGGAAAAATGCGTGGTCAGCCAGCCACCCAGTGTCGGGCCAATGGCTGGCCCCAGGGTGCTCACCATGCCCACCACCACCATTGGCAGCGCCTGCTTTTGCTTGGGGAATAACACAAACAGGGCAGCCATGGTGGTTGGAATCATGCCACCGCCCAGAAAGCCCTGAAAGGCACGGAACACCAGCATGGATTCCAGATTCCAGGCAAAGCCGCATAACAGGGAGGCAATGGAAAAACCAAGTGCAGAAATGGTGAAATAAATACGGGTAGACATCAGGTTAGACAGTAATGCCGACAAGGGTATGGCAATCACTTCGGCAATCAGGTAAATCGTCTGTACCCAGGCCACTTCACTCTGGCTGGCACTTAAGCCTGCCTGAATTTCATTGATGGAACTGGCGACAATCTGAATGTCCAGAATAGCCATAAAATTGCCAAATACCATGGCACCAAACATGGCCCATGCGGTGGCGGTACTAATCTTCATATGCAGTATTTCCGGCCTGGTGACAGTTGCGCATCAATGGGTGACAAATCAGACAACCACTTAGCTACGTAAATCAACTTTCACATGGGCAGATAGTCCGGGGCGAAGCACGGGATCATTTGCCTTACGGTCCAGCAGGATCTTGACCGGTACACGCTGTACCACCTTGTTAAAGTTGCCTGTAGCATTTTCCGGTGGCATCAGGGAAAACTCGGCACCCGATGCAGGCGAAAAACTGTCAATATGGCCAGCAAAATCTACATCCGGGTAAGCATCAAATGTCACGTGTACCTGCTGTCCCACATGCATATGGGTAATCTGGGTTTCCTTGAAGTTAGCTTCTACAAAGGTTTTTTCCAGCGGCACAATAGCCAGCAAACGGGTTTGCGGATTTACCCGGCTGCCCAGACGCACAGCAAGGCTACCGATAGTACCGGACACCGGTGCAACCACACTGGCAGAGCTGGTATCCACACCAATCAGGCGGGTATTGGCCTGCGCACTGTTTACATCCGCCAGCATTTGCTCACGCGATGCCTGGATACCTGCCAGCTGTGCCCTGGCAGCCTCCACATTGGCCTGGGCACTTTTTACCTGTGCCACGGCACTTAAATATTGCGACTGCACCGTTTCCAGACGCTGCCGGGTGGTTACCCCTTCAGCCAGTAACTGCTGGTAACGCTGGTAGTCTTTTTGCAGGCGTGCCATTTCGGCATTGGCTGCATCCAGACCGGCCTGTGCCAGGCTAATCATGGCTTGCTGGCCCAGCGCATTCTGCTTTTGTACATTCAGGCTGGCTTCTTTCAGGCGCGTCATGGCCTCTGCCTGTGCATAGCGGGCACGCGTGTCACGGTCATCCAGTGTGACCAATACCTGCCCTGCTTTTACTTGCTGGTTATTTTTAATCGCAAGCCGGGTAATTTCACCGGAAACACGCGGGCTGACCCAGGTCACATCGGCCTTGGCATAGGCATCCTCGGTGCTTTCAAAAAAGCGTGCCACCAGAACGTAGTAAACCGCCCCGGCAATTGCCAATAGCAATACAACAGCCAGAATTACCTTTGGTAACACCCGGCGCTGGGCCGGTGCTTCAGCAAAATCTATATCTTTTTCAGTCATATCGGTATCAGTAGTTGATGTTTGCACAGCTGAAGATTCTGTGGTCATATCCTACTCCTTGCACAGCGTGGATATTGGTGATACCGTACTGTACCGAACAGTACAGTTTTTTGGCAAGCAAATTTCTACTCTTTTTATTATCATGTGGAATACTGACGCGGATTTATTGTGACTATGAACGATGGTACTGACACCACCTCAAGCTTTCCCTTATGTTCGACGCCTGTCACCCGTCGTGGTGAGGAGCGCCGTGCAGCCCTGTTAAAAGCAGCCAATACGCTGTTTCTGGAACGGGGCTTTAACAGTGTGAGCCTGGACGATATCGTCAATGTCGGTGGTGGTTCCAAGGCCGCTATTTATCAGTATTTCGGTAATAAAAAAGGCTTACTGGCAGCCCTGTTTGAGTTTCGCTGTGAAAATTTTTTCAAAGAGAATCCACCACCAGAGCCTACACCCGGCCAGCCTGTAGCAGATACGCTGTTGCAAACCGCCATGGCTATCTATATCGCATTTACCCACCCTGACAATGTGGCTTTTATGCGTCTGGTGGTTGAAGAGTCACAGCACGACCCGGAGCTGGCACAACTGGCTTACGATAACGGGCCAAAGCGAGGCTTAACCCTGGTTGCTGCCCTGCTTGAAGATGCACACCGCCAAGGGGAGCTGTACTGTCCGCACCCCTACGAGTCAGCCACATTGTTCTTTGGCATGCTGCGGCATGCCCAGTGGCGTGTACTGGTTGGCTTGCCACCACTGGAACCGCACCTGAATGCAGAACATTACCTGACCTATCTGGTCGAACGTTTTCTTGCTGGACACGCCCCCCTACCATGAAGCACCCAATCATAAAATACACCGCTACCCGTCATACCCTTACTTTAGCACTTTGCCTGGCCGGACTGGTTAGCCAAAGCCATGCGCAAACCCTGGCAGAAACCATCAGCCTGGCCAAAGGCTACCAGTCCGAACGCCGGCTGGCTGGCTTGCAGATTGAGGATCAGGTGGCGCAACTGGCGCAAATCCGTGCACAATATGGGGTAAAACTAACGGGTAATGTCGAGTTGGGTGCCGGTTATATTGATACCGAACAGGGCGCGCTGTTTCCTGAACAGGGCAAGCGCTTCCCGCAAACCTATAGCCTGCAACTGAGCTACCCGCTGTATACCGGTGGGCGCAAGCAACTGGCAGTGGATGCCGCAAATACCGAAATTGAAGCGGCCAAAGCCAATCTGGATTATGTTGATAACCAGACGGTACTGGCAGCCATTAGCCTGCATGCAGCCATTGGCCGTGACCTTGCCCTGATTCAACTGGAAAAAGACTCCCAGCGCGTGCTGGATCAGGCTGCCCGTGATGCGGCATTAAGGCTAAAAGCCGGTGAAGTGACCAAAACCGACCTGGCCCAGGCCAATGCACGGCAATCGCAGGGTGCGGCTAGCCAAAGCCGTGCGACTGCCAACCTGCAAATAG
>JASLIR010000370.1 GCA_030152125.1 Alkanindiges sp. | reverse complement strand
TGTTATTACAACAGGATCAGCTCTATATCATTTCTGACAGCAGTTCCTTTTTATATCGTTATGCATATATTGATAAGACACTGCACAAAATTGCGCTGGTGGCTGCTGCCGAAGATCATATTGAGAAAAAGTACAAGTTTGATCTGGAGTCTCTGTGCCTGAAGGGTCAGGCCTTATACCTGTTTGGTTCCGGTTCCACCGCGCAACGTCATACCCTGTTCCGTTATGATTTACCGGGCCAGCAGGTTGAGCAAGTTGATTTGTCGGCTTTGTATGCCCGGTTTCGTTTAACCGCACAACTGGCTGAGGATGAGCTGAATATTGAAGGTGTGGTGTATGATGACTCCACCGGGCAGCCACGCTGGATTTTCCTGCAACGCGGTAATGGGGCAACAGCCAGGAATGGCCTGTTTGTACTACATGCTGGGGTATTGGATGCCAGTGCGGGTATTGTATTTTTTCCCATTCAGCTACCCGTGATTGGCAGGGTAGAAGCCAGCTTTACCGATGGCCATTTGCATGGGGCCAAGTTGTATTTTCTGGCTGCTGCGGAAGATACCACGTCTACTTATGATGATGGCGAGGTGCTGGGTAGCCTGATAGGCAGGATTGACCTGCAAACTTTCCAGCTGGAAGCAGCACAGCAAATATCTGACCGGCATAAGTTTGAAGGTTTAACGCTGCTTAAGGCAGGTGATGGGCAACTGGAATTTTTGCTGTGTGAAGATAATGATACTGCTGTGCTGGAATCAACTATTTATCAGCTGACATGGACTGTCTAAATCCTGGACGTAAAAAAAACCTGCCGTAGCAGGTTTTTTTATGTTGCATGGACAGTATGGTTTAGTGAGGAATCTCTTCTTCAAACTCAGGTTTTACCTGCACGATAAAGTCCTGACGGTTCAGACCACGCCATAGGGCATATGGAGGGCCAATGAAGATGGAAGAGAAAGTACTGACAATCAGGCCGGCCAGCATGGTGATAGAGAACCACTTCAAGCCCTCACCACCTACAAACAGCATTGCCAGCACCACCAGTAACACCGTACTGGCTGTCATGATGGTACGACGCAAGGTTTCGGTTAGGGAGATATCGACAATTTCTACAGGATCAGCACCGCGGATTTTGCGGAAATTTTCCCGGATACGGTCAGATACCACAATACTGTCGTTCAGTGAGTAACCGATAGAGGCCAGCACTGCTGCCAGTACGGTCAGGTCAAATGGCCAGCCCATAATGGAAAAAGCACCTACCGTGATGATGGTATCGTAGGTCAGACGCAATACAGCGCCCATCGCCAGTTTAAAGTCGAAGCGGATGGCAACATAAATCAGCATCATTACCAGCGCTAATACCACCGCACCCACGGAACGCAGATAAAGCTCATTACCTACCTGGGCACCCACAGAATCAACTTTATGTACGATAGCCGGGTTGTTGGGTAACACCAGAGCCTTATTAAGGCGCGGTACCAGATCTTCACCCTTTTGCGCAGGCATGCGAATAATCAGGTCACGCTGGGTACCTAAAAACTGTACCACTGGTTCATGAAAGCCAGCCTGGGTGAGCGCCAGTTTTACCTGTTCCTGTTGTACAGGCTGGGTATAATTTACTTCGGCAGAGATACCACCAGTAAAGTCCAGGCCCAGATTGAGGCCCTTAAACAGGATAAAACCAAAGAACACCAGTGCAGTAATGATAGAGAAAATAGCAGCGGGTGTCCGCAGGCGCATAAAGTGAATTACGCGCTCATCGTCCGGACGACCGTATTTGCGTTTGTTTTCCGGCTGGTTGGATTGAGCAGTTTCAGTCATGACAAATTCCTCTTAAATGCTCAATTTGCTGATACGACGTTTGCCGTAAACCACTTGCACCAAACCGCGGGTAACGGTAATGGCAGTAAACATCGAACAGACAATACCAATGGCCAGGGTTACCGCAAAGCCTTTGATTGGCCCTGAGCCAAGCGCAAACAGGATCAATGCGACCAGCAGGTTGGTCAGGTTGGAGTCTACGATGGTGGTATAGGCGCGGTCATAACCGGCAACAATGGCCTGTTTAGGCGATGCTCCCCAGCGTATTTCTTCCCGTATTCGCTCACAGATCAGTACGTTGGCATCTACAGAAATACCAAGGGTTAGTACGATACCGGCAATACCGGGCAAGGAGAGGGTAGCACCAATCCAGGACATCACTGTCAGGAGCATGGCCAGGTTCATAAACAGGGCAATGTTGGCAATTAAACCAAACATGCGGTAGAACACCAGCATGAAAATGGCAACCAGAACAAAGCCAATCTGGGTGGATTTAATGCCTTTATCAATATTTTCCTGACCCAGGCTAGGGCCTACTGTGCGTTCTTCTACAAAGTACATGGGTGCAGCCAGGGCACCAGCACGTAATAACAGCGCCAGCTCACTGGCTTCCTGTGTCGAGCCCACACCGGTAATACGGAATTGCGAGCCTAAAACGGATTGAACCGTGGCACGGCTAATGACCACACTCTCGGTGTAAGGCGTACGTGTTTCAATTTGCTTGCCCGTGGCAGGATCAATGCTATAACTGATGCGTTGCTTGTTTTCAATAAACAGTACGGCCATCTGTTTTTGCAGTGCAGTACGGGTGGCATCCGACATCAGCTTGCCGCCAGCGGAATCCAGCGTGATATTTACTTCAGGCTGGTTACTATCCTGTCCGTAACCACTGTTAGCATTAATAACGCGGTCACCGGTCACAATGCGCTGACGTTTTAGCAGTACAGGAGGACCATCTACTGTTTCAAATGCAAAGGCCTGTGTACCCGGTGGTAATGGGTCACCTGCACGGTAGGTATCAGCCTGATCGGCCACCAGGCGGAATTCAAGGTTGGCTGTACGGCCCAGTACGCGTTTTGCTTCTGCGGTATCCTGTACACCCGGCAAGTCCACCACAATGCGGTTATTGCCCTGGGTTTGTACCAGTGCTTCAGCAACACCCAGCTCGTTAATACGGTTACGTAGCGTAGTTAAGTTCTGGTTGACAGCATACTGCTGGATTTCAGCCAGCCTGGCTTCGGTATAGCGTAATTGCAGGGTAGGGCCATCGGTAGTTGCTACCGGCTGAATGGCAAACTCATTACTCTGGCGGCGCAATATGCTAATCGCCTTGTCACGGTCTGCATTATTGGCAAAGCTGATGGTAATCGTGTCTTTGCTGTCAGTAACGGTATTAAAAATGACCTTATTGTCACGCAGGGTACGGCGAATGTCCCCACTGGCAGTTTCCATACGCTGTTCCAGCGCTTTGGTCATGTCCACTTCCAGCAGGAAATGCACGCCACCACGTAAGTCCAGGCCCAGCTTCATGGGTTTGGCATGAATGGCCTGTAACCATCCCGGCGTAGTAGGTGCCAGGTTGAGCGCCACCACATAGTCGTCGCCCAGTTCACGTTTAAGCACATCACGTGCTTTTAGCTGGTCTTCGCTGCTGCCAACACGTAACAAGGCTGCATTATTGCTAAAGCTGTTGTCATGAGTGGCAATGTTGGCTTGTTTGAGGGTTGCTGCGGCGCGATCAAGAATGGACTGATCAAGCTGACTCCCTGCTTTAACTCCCGAAATCTGGACCGCTGGTTCATCAGGATACAAACTGGGGATGGCATACAGTGTACTGATCACCAGTACAAACAGTATGAGGACATATTTCCAGGCTGGATAACGCATTTGAATTCTACTTTATGGCGGGTACAGGAGCATGCTTTTTCCGCATCGCATGCGCCGTACATCTAACTTATAAGCTGTTTACTGTGCCAGTTGGCAGTACAGAAATAACAGCTGCTTTTTGGATTTTAACTTCTACCTTGGGGCTGATTTCAATCGTGGCATAGTCACCATCTACTTTGGTTACACGGCCCATCAGTCCACCGGCAAAAATCACCTCACTGCCAATACCCACACTTTCAATCAGCGCACGGTGTTCCTTGTTACGCTTGGCTTGTGGGCGCCAGATCAGAAAATAAAAAATGGCAACAAAACCGGCAATCATAACCAGTTGACCTGTCATGCCCGGGCCTGCTGGTGCAGCAGTATTGGCATAGGCAGACGCAATAAATAAACTCATAAAGATTCCTTCAGGCTATGTTTGACCTTGGTTAAACCGTAGCTGATTAACAATGAATTATGATAAAAAATTGTGTTGCAATTTACCGCGTCTGGCTGTGTGACGCAAATAATTCAGTGCAACAGGATGCTTAAACAGATAAAAAATTGTATCCAGCGGAAAATACAAATGCGGGCTAAG
>JASLIR010000363.1 GCA_030152125.1 Alkanindiges sp. | reverse complement strand
CTCCTGTGCCAGTTTTCTGGCTTCGGGAAAGTACTGCTCCGCCTCGGTTAGGCCACAGCCTACACAGGCCGAGGAATTATAAATGGCCAGTGCCTGCCTGCCATCCGGCCCCAGCATCCTTAAGGCGGCAATACCAGAGGGGCCCATGGCCGCCTGAACATCCTTCCATTGTGCGGGGGCCAGAAACTCCCCTACCCCCGCCACCTGATACAGCACCAGCTGGCTGGCCTGCGCAGGCGGCACATCAAGCTTGTAATGGCAACTGGCTGGCGTGCAAGGGTGAAAGTCTTTACGCAGAGTATCCTCAAAAGGATCTTCAATGCTGACACCAACCACCGGCAGCGTGACACCGCCTTTAAAACTGGCTCGCCCCTGCGGGAAAAACTGATGAAATTTGGCCCGTTCCTGTGCTGGCCTATCCAGCACCGGAAAGCGATACTGATAGCGCGTGTCATCATTTGCCAGCAGCACAGCACAGGGCTGCAACAGCAACAGCGCCATAACCAGTTTCCCTGCCCGCATTTTGCTGTCTTCCCTGTTATCTATTCCATTATCTCATGTCGTTAGGCGTTACTTAAGGCACTGCCGACTGCAATTTCTGCGCTTCGTCACGCAAAGCCTGCAGGATTTTTTGCCCGCCCCGGCCATTTGGTGTCAGGCCCAAACGTATCTGTTCCTGCTTAATCGCCTCACGGCTCTTGTCACCAATCAGGCCATCTGCTGCACCAATGTCATAACCGCGTGCCAGCAGGTACTGCTGAATCTCGCGCCGCTCCGCACGCGAGGTACCGGCATCATCCGTCGGCCACTGGCTAACAAAGGGCGCACCACCACGTAGGCGGTCAGATAAATGGGCAATTGCCAGCGCATAACTTTCTGCGGCGTTATAACCATAAATGGCATCAAAGTTTTTAAATACCAGAAAAGCCGGGCCGTTTACACCAGCCGGGGTTAACAACCCTGCCGGACTGCTGACAGTTAAATTACCCTGTACCAATGGCGAACCATCGATACGGGTTAACCCTCTTGCCTGCCATGTGGACAACGCACGCTTGTTGCGGCGCCCTTCACCATCATCACTAAAACCATCCGGCAGCCTTACTTCAAAACCCCATGGCAGCCCGGTTTGCCAGCCACCCTTTTTCAGAAAGTTGGCGGTGGAGGCCAGCGCATCGGGGGCACTATCCACAATATCGCGGCGGCCATCACCATCAAAATCCACCGCCAGACGCTCGAAGGTGGAGGGCATAAACTGGGTATGCCCAAAGGCACCCGCCCAGGAACCTTTTAGTTTTTCCTCGCTGATATGCCCGGCCTGCAAAATGCGCAAGGCAGAATAAAACTCACCACGGAAATAGGCCTGACGACGGCCATAACAGCTCAGTGTACCCAGTGCCTGTACCAGCGGATACTTACCGGAAATGTCGCCAAAGTTGCTTTCCACACCCCACACTGCAACCACGGTAGCCGGGTCTACCCCGTATTGCGCCTGCACACGCTGCAATTCCTTGCTGTACTGCACTAGCTTTTGCTTGCCTAAATCCACCCGCTCCTGATCCACCAGACCAGACAGATAATCCCAGATTGGGGTGCTGAACTCAGGCTGGTAATTCAGCTTCTCAATCACCGTCATGTCCGGGTCCAGATTTGCCGTGTACTGGTCATACGCATCGCCGGATACACCAGAAGACAGGGCAGCACCACGCAAGCCGGACAGGCAACCTTGAAACGCAGCATCGGCTGCACTGGCAGTGGTGGGCAGCAAGGCCAATGCGGTAAAAATTGAAGCCAGCAAAGCCGGCCATTTATTGTTGGAAATCATCAGAGGTATTACCCAGATAGGCAGGAAATTTTGTGACAAGCTTAACATGACACGACGACCAACCCACCGTGCAGCATGTTTCAATATGTTCAAAATAACGCTTAACTGCACGGCAAAACAACGTGAAGTACGTTAGGCCTTACCACGCATGCACGCGGTAATCCTTAAGTAGCACACCAGATAAACAGTTGCCCTGTAACCCTTGCAGGATGGGATGAAAAATTCTGGCCGCGGCATCTACCGAATCCAGTGGCGGAATATAGCCGGATTCAAACTGCTTTTTACGCAGGGATTCTGTAGCGCCCGTGGACACCCAGCCCACATCTACCGCGGTCATATAAATATGCTCCGGGGCGAACGCCGGGGCGGAAGTTAAGGTCAGCATGTTCAGTGCAGCCTTGGTCATATTGGTATGCGGGTGATGCGCCGTTTTATTACCATGATTAAAAATGCCTTCGGAAGAAGTCACGTTGATAATGAATTTTTGCGCAAAGGTCGAACGTAGCATGAGCGGCTTTAAATGCTTGATCAGCTGATAGGGCGCAATGTGATTAATCAGGTTCACTTCCAGCAGTTCATACAGCGATACATCAGTCAGGCAGGCATTCCAGCTGGTTTTTTCACGGGTATCCACCGGCTGGCCAAAACGGCTTAACTCAAAGGGTGCGGGTGTTAGCTGCTGGTATTCCAGGCTGGCTAAAGCCGCTGTTACCGGGGTGGTATTGGCAATTAAATGCGTTTCATTGCCATAAGCCTGTAGCAGGCGCTGCTCACGCTGCACCACAGGCAGATAATATTCGTCACTATACTGGATGGTTTGGGCCGCGTTATTGACCAGAATATCCAGGCTATTAAAACGGCTTTGGTAGAACTCAATAAACGCCTCAATGGCTTTCAGGTTTCTTAAATCCAGCCCGTACACACATAGGCGCTGTTTCCAGCTGTCAAAATCTGCTTCCTGTTTTAACTGCTCATAAGCCAGTGCGGGGAAGCGGGTGGTGAGGCACAGGGTGGCGCCGCTTCTTAAAAACTTGAGTGCAGTGGCATAGCCTACCTTTACCCTGCCCCCGGTTAATATCACATGTCGGCCGCTTAAATCCGCAGTATCGAAACGCTTTTCATAGTTTTCCACCGCACACTGCGGGCACAGCCGGTCATAAAAGAAATGGCCTTCCGTGTACTTGCTTTGGCAGATATAGCAGCTTTTGGGAATGTGAAACGGGCTAAATACATGCTCGGTTTTGGCCAGGTTTTCGTACAGGGATGTGCCCGCCAGTGCCTGTTGCGAAATTACCGAGCCCTGCTGCACGCTTAAATCCTGCTGGCGTTTTTCACTATAGCTTTCCAGTCGGATGGACTTGCGCGCTGTTTTATATATTTTGCTGATCAGGCCGGACAGCAGTAGATTATCCGGGTTATGCAGGGGATCATCTTTTAAGGTTTTAAGTACCCGGATGCAGGTTTCCCATTCCTCTGCCGAAAAAGGATAAGGCTTTTGCTGTTCAGTCATGTGTGATCTATAGATATTTATGGCAAATTGAGGTGAGGCACAGCGGGACTTGAACCCACAACTTGACCTTAGCTGGGTCATATTTTTCCAGTTAAACTATGCACCTCAGGCTGCACGGTAATAAATTATGGCTGTATATGCAAGCATCAGCGTGAGGGAAATAAACTGCAATATGATGGAAGCATAGCAGGAGTTGAACCTGCATCTCTACCGTGACAGGGTAACGTTCTTCCAGTTAAACTATATGCTTCCGGCTGCACAATAATAAATTATCGCTGTAGGCGCAAGCCTGAAAAAAAACAGGAATAAACAATCCAGCTGGAGGATAATAAGAGTGGAGGCATAGCAGGACTCGAACCTGCAACCTTATCAAGTAATGGTAATGTTTTTCCAATTAAACTATATGCCTCGCACCAGCAGGTTAAGTGATCCTCCACCCAACCGCAAGTGCGGCGGAATACCAGTTTTAGCGGGCAATCAGTTGCTGGAACAAGCCGTTTAAATCAGCAATCGCTATGGGGTCCAGCCCACTATCCGGGCTTACCGCGTCTTCCAGCCGGT
>JASLIR010000376.1 GCA_030152125.1 Alkanindiges sp. | reverse complement strand
ACATGCTGCCCCACAGATTCTGAACACTGATATCCAGTGTCAGTGTATCTGCAAGTTTGGCCTGCAGTGCCACATCCAGTGCAGTACCATAACCCTGCGGTGTACCGGGTGCCCAGCCCAGCTCCTCTTCATGCAACGCCGGTTTATCGTAATAATAATTCAGGCTGGCACCAAGACGGTCTACACCATCCAGCATGTTGGGCTGGCTGGCCAGGGTATCGCCATTGCCAAAAAATTTACCCTGCAGAAAGTGACGGCCTTGCAACAGGTTAAGTCCAGTCGTCAGTTGTACATGATCATTCAGTTGCCATACGCGCCCAATCCGCCAGCCCAGTGTTTCAATATGCTGGGCATTAATGGACAGGTCATAATGCCGGTTAGGGTCCAGTGGCAGGTCGTTCTGAATCTGGTAATACAGGCGCGCAGTATCCGGGCTGAATTTCAGCAGATAATCATAAGACCAGAACATACTGTACTGTATGTTGTCTATTTGCTGCATCAGCTCTATTTTACCTTGTGCAAAGGCTGCATCCCCCTTGTGGAGTTTAGGGTCCTCCCAGTCATCGGTAAAGGCGTCAATGGACAGAGGCTCGCTATAAATATCGGCTTGTGCACTAAAGCGGGTAAGGGTTTCAGCCTGCACGGTAGTAACTATTCCGGCAAGGCCAAGCAGCATGGTGCCAGCAAAGAAAGGTAATTTCATGGTCAGATACAATCTAGATAAAACAGAAGAGGCAGCACACTGGCTGCCTCCTGATTTGATATGGCTTAGTTACCAATCACAATAATGGCATTATCGTTAAACTTGGCCTGGAAGCTGCCATTGGTTAGGCGAACGATCTGACCGTAGCTTTTGCCTTCCACCAGAATGTCTGAACGGGTGAAATGCGTGGCATCTGTGGTGGTGGTAGAAGCACCATTGGCGTGTTTAAGCAGCAGGCCAACTTTGGGCTCTTCCGTGTTGGTTAAATCAAAGCTGGCTTGTCCGGTCAGTTTCTTGCCATTCAGCTCAATCGCCAGGTTGCTGACTTCCCCTTTGCGCAATTCGGTACGCTTTGCTTCCAGTGTGGAGTTAAAGGTATTGCTGGTCGTGCCTACTTTCAGCTGTGCTGCCAGGTTAATGGCAATATTGGCATTAATGAAGGTACTGGCGGTTTCATTGCCACCCTGATCCAGCACAACCGGCTTACTCAGGTCGTTATTGACCTTCACATCTACTTTAAGAGCCACATTGTCGGTGCCCTGCGCCAGTTTGGCATCCAGCGTAATTGCGGTTGGCAGCACAGAAACTTTCTGTTCACCCTGTGTACCATACTTGTAGGTAACCTGCTGGGCAGTGATGGCCAGTTTATTCAGGGCAAAGGTTTGGGACTGGGCTGCACCGTTAAGCAGTTCCAGGTTGCGTGCATCCATGATGATTTTTTGTGGCACGCTACCATTATCGATAGCCTCGTCAATGGTGGTGTTATTGGCAAACTGGGCGCTAATTACGCTATTGTCCTTGGCTAGAAGGCTGGCTTTGTGATTGTCGGTAGTCGTAACCGATACTTTACTGTCCTTTTTCACCGTGTATTGCAGGATATTTGCAGTAGGGCTGAGGCTATTAATACTGAAACCGGAGAGTTCAACCTTGACAGGATCGCCATAGGTTTGCACCACAATCCACTGGCCAGAGGGCTGTTTTTCGTAGCGCCAGCCTTCCACCGGTTCATAGGTATATGAGCCATTCACGGTAACCTGGGCGCCGGTGGCTTGCGCGGTAAGCGTACTATTACTGATGCGTGCTTCCAGTACGCTGCCAACTTCACCATCTTCTGCGGTATTAATTAGTGCAGTAATTTGCTGGCTGCTGTAGTTTTTGTTGGCACCTGCGGCATTGCGGTCAATCAGGTCAATAATGTCTACGGTTTGTGAGGCCGCCAAACTGAGTTCGGGTACTGCGTCAGATACCAGCTCGGTTGCAGGCTGATAGTCACTGGCCACTTTTTCCAGGCCGGAAATAATGGCGTTGGCCGTATTCACAAACTCCTTGGCTTTTTGCAGGTTATCCGCATCGCTGCTACCTGTCGAACCAGAAGAACCACCGCCACCACCACAACCAGTCATGGCTACGCTGATGCCCAGCACTAACGCTGACATTTTAAAATGGTTTTTCATGCTAAATATTCCTTTTATTTCATTTAAAATCAATTTATTGCATATCTATATTTTATGCGTGCAGTAGTGTTGCAGCTAATTCACAGTTTGTCTATATTGCTTTGTCGGGGCTGTTTATTAAGTATCCGTTTTAGCAGGGTTGCTACGATCCAGTTTTATAAACTTCTATATTTTCAGAAAGTTGCTTTTAGTACTGTATGCAGCCATTAGTCGGCTAAGTGTATCAATATATTAATCTTATGAAATCTTAAAAGATATTTGGCCTGCCAGTGGTTTGCTTGGACTATCTGGTCAGGCCTGATCATCTGAGTGTCAGGACAAGCAGGTTTACTCAGGGCTATCTTCTGCATTCAGCACCTGCTGAAAAAACTGCCCCCACAGCCTGTGTCCTACCTTATCCAGCGTCTGCACATCCGTAGCAAACTGTTCGCGCAGCTTAATGTCTACAAAGGGTTCCGGGAGTAAGGGATCAGTCATCAGCAGGGGAATAGCCTGACGGCCAATGGTGAGTGACTCGCGGGTGGCAATATCCAGTTCCAGGTTTTCGTAATTGGACAGCCAGTGCTGAATGTGCTGGCTGGTTTTCTGGTAACGCTGGTTTAAGGCGCGCGTGTCCCATAAAGCGGGAATTTTTTTGCTGGTTGCTTCGTCAAACTGGGTGATGATAAAAATTGGCACGCTACTGTCCAGGCCGGTGTTAAACAGGCGTGTTTCGGTAGCCGTAAATGTCTCTGCCAGATTATCCGGGCGGATAAACAGGTCATTCTGTAATTCACGGAAACCATTCAGGCGCAGGGTGCGTTCACGGTGGTTTAAGGCACTGCGATCCACCCGGCCCAGTGCGCCGGTATGTACGGCCAGATAGCCGCCGTTCCAGTGCCTGGTTGGCGTGAGCCCCTCGGCACGGTTGGCTACCGGCTCGGAAATTTCCTTGGCATTTTCGGTCAGTTGATACTGGCCGCGGCCTACTGATTCCAGCAAGCCTTCTGCAGACAACCGGGTAAGGGCGACGCGGGTACTATTGTCGCTAATGGCAAATAAGCTGGCGGCCTGTAAAAAGTGCCGGGTGCTCATCACCGCGCTGGGCTCGGCAAACAGTAAATCCAGAATCAGACTGCGTGCATTAATTTTATGTGCCATTCTTTGCTTTTGCCCCATGCCTCATGATTGTTATCGTCCGTGATGTGCTGCACATATTATCAAACAATTCTTAACTGATAAACGCATTATTTATCATCTCACTGCAATCTATTTAGGCTAGCTATATGCTATTTCATGCTTAAAAACCGTACCCCAAGCATTAAGAAAATAAATAGTTATAAAATACAATGATTAGCGTGTTTTTAGCAGGTTACGGTACTGGCTGGGTGTATTGCCGGTCCATTGTTTAAAAGCACGGCTAAAATTGGCCGGGTTGTTATAGCCCAGCATACCGGCTACCTTGCTGATCTCAATATCATGCGCATCAATTAAGGTAATGGCATCGCGGCGGCGGGCATCTTCCAGCAGCTTTTTATAGTTGCTGCCGTGGGCCTGTAATTTACGCCGCAGGGTACGTGGGGACATATGCAGCTGTTCGGCCAGTTGTTCCGGCGTGGGGTAGCCTTCGCGGGTCATTTGCAAATGCGAACGTACTTTCAGCAGGCTGTCATCATCGTCACTGGCGTACAGTTCGTATTCGCGCTGGCACTGGGCAATGGCAATTTGCAGGCCATCCGGGTTATGCATTGGCAACGGGGTACCAAATAATTCATGTGGAATACGAATTTGCGTGGCAGGCATGCCAAAGTGGGTGCTGGCTAACTGTTCACTAAACTGTTCAAAGTAATCCGGCCTGGCATGTTCAAACCACAACTCCGCACCAATATCATTTTTATTGAGCAGAAATTGCAGACTGCGATAGCAACTGCTCAGCAGGGCCTCATCAATCACCTGACGTAATGGCGCCGGAATCTGGATTTCCGGGTGAAAGCCGAGGATGGCGGTATCGCCACTGCTGGACAGCACAAAGTTCATGCCACGGCTGCGAATGGCCTTAAAGCGTAGTATTAACTGCATGGCCTGTGCCAGGTTGGCCGAGCATAAAATGGCATAACCCAGATGGCCATGGGCGGTCAGGGTCAGTTTTTTACCAATTTCAAAACCCAGGCCATGGTTGCCGGTTAAATCCAGCACCGCGCGAATAAGCAGGGCATATTCCAGCGGTGAAATACGGCTATGGCCCGAAGACGGCTGTAGCAATTCCGGGTTTAAACCGGCATGTGCCAGCACCTGCTCCGCCGATACACCCCGTTGCTGTGCCACGGTTAAATACACATGCGGATAGCTGAGCGGAGTATATAGCTTGTGCAGCCATTCGGCACGGGTGTCACCGGCTGTGGGCTGTGCAGAATCGCTATGTCTGGTCAAAATGGCCACCAATGATAAGCAGGTTGTCCACTTAAAGTCTCACGATATGGCGCCGTTGTAAATACACTGGGGACATACAGCAAGATTTTATAAGACATGAGGAGCCGACCATGAGCCGTGCCGTTTCTAGCCACAGCAAAGCCATTCAGCCTGCATATGACATTACCATGCGTACCCCAAACTTTGAGTTTGGACCGGATATCCCGGATTTCTGGTATGACAATGATGTGTTTAAAAGCATGCTGCTGTCTGCGCTATCGACAGTATTTCCGGAAGGCGAACGTTTTTTTATTGATGCAGTACGTCATTACCAGCCACAGATTAAGGATGCGGAATTGCAAAAGGCCATCCGTCTGTTTATCGGGCAGGAGGCACATCACGGCAAGGAACACCGCCTGATGAATGACTTTTTGCGCGACAAGGGCTATCCCATCGCCGCAATTGAGCAGGTGATTAATCGTGGCCTGAAAATGTACCGTAAATACTGGTCGCCGCAGCGTCAACTGGCACAAACCGTGGCACTGGAGCACTTTACTGCCATTATGGCTGAGTGCCTGCTGCTGGACCCGGTGGAACTGGACAAAATGGACAGTCGTATGGTGACCCTGTGGGCATGGCATGCGGTGGAGGAATCGGAACATAAGGCAGTGGCTTTTGATGTGTTTAAGGCCACCGTGGACGATGAGTGGATTCGCATTAGCCAGATGCTGTTTTGTACCCTGATGTTTAGCACCATGACCAGCATTAATGTAACCCGCATGCTGCTGCGCAGCGGCCAGATTGGCAACCCTAAAGTATGGCGTAGCGGTTTAAGCTACATTTCGGGTCGTAATGGCGTGATGCGCAAGATAGTGCCGGTATACCTGGATTTTTATAAGCGTGACTTTCACCCTAACCAGCATGACAACCAGCACAAGGTAGATGCGGTAAAACAGCGTTATCTGGCGGCGATAAGCTAAGGGCGGCTCATTTGTTGCGCCAATGATGAACTGGACTGCACGAGACTAGCGGGTATTTAGGGGAACAGGCGATGACTAAAACAGATTTAAGCACAGCGCGCGTACTGATTACCGGGGCATCCAGTGGTATTGGGGCAGCGCTGGCCCGCGCACTGGCAGCACAGGGGACACAGCTGATACTGGTAGCGCGCCGCCAGCAGATATTGCAGGCCATGGCAGATGAGTTTGTACAACAGGGCTGGCAGCTTCCGGTCATTATCCCGGCAGATTTAAGCATAGCCGGACAGGCACAGGCAGTGGCCAGACAGGCCATTGAGCAGGCGGGTAATATAGATATACTGGTGAATAATGCCGGGGTGGGCCTGGTAGGGGCGCAACATGTGATAGGGGATGGCGCACTGGCCCGGGCACTGTTTGAAACCAATTACTGGTCGCCACTGGCCTTGGTAAATGCCCTTGCACCACACATGCAGCAACGTGGACAGGGGCTGATTATTAATGTTACGTCCACCCTGCAAGTAGTGCCTTTACCTTTGATGAGCTATTACTCGGCGTCCAAGGCAGCTTTTAACCGCGCCACGCAAGCCATGCGTATGGAGTTAAAGCACAGTGGCATTGGCGTGATGGAGGTAGTCCCCGGTGGTACGGATACACCCACCCGGCATCAGGACCAGCATTTGCCACTGCATAAGGCCAGCTTGCCAGCCATGCCACTGGTAGCCCCGGAAGAAACCGCACAGGCCATTTTGCGCGGGATTCAGCGCGGGGCGCAGCGGGTGGTGTATCCGCGTTCCTCACTGCTGCCTTTAAGCTTTCCGGCTATTGGCAGTCTGATAGCCAGAATTTCCAGTCGTTATATTGATACGGGGTCAGTGAAGGTGATGGGCTTGTAGGGCTAAGCCATAGAACCAAAGTGATAAGTCGCTGGGGCATAGTCTTTCCCTGTTTTTATGACAATTGATATTGTCATTTTTAAATCCGTTGATTACCCTAGACGCATTCTATTTTCGTCTTTAGGGGAAATGCTGTGGCATTCTGGTTTAATTTAAAAAAGCCGCAAGATGACTCCGTGTTTGAAACGGCAACGTATCATTTTAGCTACGTGATGCAACTACCCGTTTCCCCGGATCAGGTATGGGCCGGTTTAGTGGCCGATAAACCTTTGGCATGGTGCAGCATGCTGGATGGTCAATATACCTCCTCACGTCCTTTTAAAGTGGGCACCACCCGAGCTGTAGGTGCCATGTTTAATACCTTAAAGCTGCGTGAAAGATTCTTTATCTGGGATGATGTCCAGCGTCGCCATGCCTTTTATGTGGAGCAGATGAATGTTCCATTTTTTGAGATGTTTGCCGAGGATTATCAGGTAAAAGCAACTGCGGATGGTTGTGAGTTTACCTGGCGCTTCGCTTTTGAACCACGTAAGGGCTTTAAGCTGTTACTGGACCTAGTGGAACTGCCAAATAAGCTGATTCTGTTTAACAGCTTTAAACGCGACACAGAAAAATATTTTAAGCAAAAGTAAGTCTTTCGGCTGGTGGCTTAGTCCATAAAATAATTCATGTTATGGGGTGGGGGTGTAATTGTACGACCACATCTAAGCCGGCCTCCGTTTGATGAGCTACGTGCTGTTATTGCAATAAGGCCAGTAACAGCCATAACCATAAAGCACTGAGCACAAAATTGCCGATGGTAAAAATAACCAGGCGATGCAGTACGTGGTTGTAGCTGAGGTGTATCAGGCTGTGTAGCACACGCAATGCAACATAGGCCCATGCAAGCCATAGGGCAATGCTGTTTACCTGTGCTGTGACCAGCAGGCTAAGTGCAACCACATAAAACAGGATTGGCATTTCTAGCAGGTTGATCAGGTTGCGGTTGACGATGCAGAGCTCGACTGGCACGTTGGCAGATTCCCCCAGCCGGAAATCAGCAGGGGCCACCTGTTGTTTGAATAGTGCCTTACAGCGGCGGAATGCCAGCAGTAACAGGAT
>JASLIR010000315.1 GCA_030152125.1 Alkanindiges sp. | reverse complement strand
GGATTCTCAACAATAGGCACATTCATCAATTATGCGTTCATCGGATTATGCGTTTGACCACTCGCGGTCGCTATGCCGTGACTGCCTTACTCGATTTAGCATTACAGCCCGCCGATCAAACGATCACGCTAGCCGAAATTGCTGCTCGCCAATCCATTTCAGTGGCTTATTTAGAACAGCTTTTTTCCAAACTCAAGCGTCAGGGACTGGTTTCCAGCGTACGCGGTGCCAATGGCGGCTATCGTCTGGCCCGTGCTGCACACGATATTGCCATGCTGGAAATTATTGAAGCAGTTAACGAATCTGTAGATGCAACCCGTTGCGACCATAAGGGAAACTGTCAGGATGGAGCCATGTGTCTTACACATGACCTCTGGCAGGAACTTTCAGAACACATAGAGCAATATCTGGCTGGCATCACCCTCGCAAGCCTGATTGACAGAAAGAACGTGCAAGCTGTGGTCATGCGCCAAAGCAGCTCGGGTATTGACTCTTCACGCTTAAAGGCTACAGGTACTTTGTCATGAACCGTCCGATTTATCTTGATTATGCTGCAACAACTCCGGTTGACCCACACGTTGCCGAACGCATGATGCAGTTCCTGACGATGGATGGTATTTTCGGTAATCCAGCCTCCCGCTCGCATGGTTATGGCTGGCAGGCGGAAGAAGCTGTTGAGCATGCACGCCAGCAAGTGGCCGACCTGATCAAGGCCGACCCGCGCGAAATCGTATGGACTTCCGGTGCCACCGAATCCAACAACCTGGCATTAAAAGGTGTGGCGCATTTTTACCACAAAAAAGGCAAGCACATCATTACCAGCAAAATCGAGCACAAGGCAGTACTGGATACCTGCCGCCAGCTGGAAGATGAAGGTTTTGAAGTCACCTACCTGACCCCGGAACCACGTACCGGCCTGATCCGCCCGGAAGCAGTAGAAGCTGCCATCCGTCCGGATACCATTCTGGTATCGCTGATGATGGTAAACAACGAACTGGGCAACCTGACCGATGTGGCTGCGATTGGCGAGATTACCCGCGCCAAAGGCATTTACTTCCATGTGGATGCTGCACAGGCTGCCGGCAAGACAGAAATTGACCTGTCACGCATGAAAGTTGACCTGATGAGTTTTTCTGCACACAAGATTTATGGCCCTAAAGGCATTGGTGCACTGTTTGTACGCCGTAGCCCGCGTGTGCGCCTGAAAGCAGAAATTCACGGGGGTGGCCATGAACGCGGTATGCGTTCCGGCACCCTGCCCACCCACCAGATTGTTGGTATGGGTGAAGCTTTTGAAATTGCTGGCAAAACTATGGCTGCCGAACAGCAACGCATTGCTGTCCTGCGTAACAAACTGTGGGATGGCCTGAAGGATCTGGAAGAAGTGTATTTAAATGGTGATCCGGAACACCACGTCGCCAATTACCTGAATGTGAGCTTCAACTTTGTTGAAGGCGAATCACTGATGATGTCACTGAAAGACCTGGCTGTTTCCAGTGGTTCAGCCTGTACTTCTGCCACGCTGGAACCATCCTATGTATTGCGTGCGCTGGGTATGTCGGATGAGCTGGCACACAGCTCCATCCGTTTCAGTCTGGGTCGTTACAGCACCGAACAGGATATTGACTATGTGCTGGAAGTGACCAAGTCAGCGGTAGATAAACTGCGCGAGCTTTCACCGCTGTGGGATATGTACAAAGAAGGTATTGATCTGTCTAAAGTGGAATGGGTTGCCCACTAAGCAGTAACCGACAGGTCAAACACGGTATTTAAATGAGGGGGAGCAATCCCCATATCATAAGCATCAACCTCAATCATTAACGAGAATCATCGCTGACCCCGAGGTTTGGAGAAGCATCATGGCATACAGTAACAAAGTAATTGACCACTATGAAAACCCGCGTAACGTGGGTGTGCTGGATAAAGGCGCAGCCAACGTGGGTACCGGCATGGTGGGTGCACCTGCCTGTGGTGACGTTATGCGCCTGCAAATTCAGGTAAATGACCAGGGCATTATCGAAGAAGCGCGCTTTAAAACTTATGGTTGCGGTTCTGCGATTGCGTCCAGTTCGCTGGTGACCGAATGGTTGAAAGGCAAAACGCTGGATCAGGCGCAAGCCATTAAAAACTCTGACATCGCCGAAGAACTGGCCTTGCCACCGGTAAAAATCCACTGCTCGGTACTGGCTGAAGATGCCATTAAGGCAGCGATTGACGATTATCGCAGCAAGAACGACGTTGTTCAGACTGAGGCCAGCGAAGCCTAAGCGCTTGCTCACCTTGTTGAAAGATTCAGGAGTATTTGCCAAATGATTCACCTCACCGAACGTGCAGCCACTCATGTACGGGATTTTTTACACAATCGCGGTAAAGGCGAAGGTATTAAAGTGGGTGTAAAAACATCTGGCTGCTCCGGCCTTGCATATGTACTGGAATTCGTAGACCAGCCCGATCCGTTGGATCAGATATTTGATTCTTTTGGTGTTAAGGTGTTTGTTGACCCCAAAAGTATTGTTTACCTGGAAGGCCTGGAAATGGACTATGTCAAAAATGGTCTGAACGAGGGTTTTGAGTTTCAGAACCCCAACCAGAAAGGTGAATGTGGCTGCGGTGAATCATTCACCGTATAACGCTTCACTTAACTCCCCCATTTCCTGTAACGGGTATTAAGGTACTGCTGTGACTTATTTTGAGCTGTTTGGGTTAAACCCATCCTTTGATATTGACCCTGTACAGCTTAAGAATACCTATCGCCAGCTGCAGCAAACCCATCATCCTGATCAGGCGGATAACCGCGACCAGACAGCAAGTCAGGCGCTGGACCTATCCAGCCAGATTAATCACGCTTATCAGACGCTGCTGGCTGCCGATAGCCGCGCGTCCTACCTGCTGCAATTACAAAAACAGGATCATCATCTGGAACAATCCATTGGTGACCTGGACTTTTTGCAGCATGCGATAGAGCTGCGTGAACAGCTGCATGAAGCGGAGTCGTCCGAGCAGCTGGAGTCGCTGCGTACAGAAATTACCCAGTGGCTGCAATCGCTTAGCCGCGAGTTTAAAATCGACTATCAGGAACAGGACTGGGCGGAAGCACGCGATACCACACGTAAATTACGCTTCATACAAAAAGTACTGACAGACATTGATAAAGCCGAAGACCGCTTTGATGATGATCTGGATGCGGCTTTTGATGATGACTTTTAATTATTCTTAATGTTAAAGACCCCAGATTCAGGATTTATGTGAATGGCGTTGCTTCAAATTGCAGAACCCGGTCAGTCCACTGCCCCACACCAGCACCGTATTGCTGTGGGTATTGACCTGGGAACAACCCATTCCCTGGTAGCCACCGTACGCTCTGGCAAAGCCGTAGTGCTGGCAGATGAACATGGTCAGCTTTTGCTGCCTTCGGTAGTACATTATGGTGAACAAAGCTCTACTGTAGGTCAGGCCGCCAGAAATAATAGTGAAAAAGACCCCAGCAATACCATTGTATCGGTAAAGCGCTTTATGGG
>JASLIR010000264.1 GCA_030152125.1 Alkanindiges sp. | reverse complement strand
ATGCCAATCCGAATGCCCTGCTGCTGGCAGGCGAATGCTTCCGTGCAGTACAGGCCATAGGCTACCCGGAATGCCGCATTATTCTGGGGCAAACCGTGGTGTATCTGGCTACCAGTGCCAAAAGCAACAGTACCTATCTGGCCATTGATGCCGCACTGGCTGCGGCAGAAAAAACCGCACACTTACCCGTTCCACTGCATTTACGCAATGCACCCACCAAGCTGATGAAAGAACAGGGCTATGGACTGGGCTACCAGTACGCGCATAACTTCCCCAATAATTTTGTATTGCAGGATTATTTACCACCAGAACTTAAAGGCCAGCAGTTTTACCAGCCCGCCGCGAATGCGCGTGAGCAGGAAACCGCCCGCTTACAACAGGCACGCTGGGGTCAGCCTAAAACCGGAAAATAAACAGGTAGTTATATAAAACTTGTAAAAAAATTAAGACCATGGGTGGTTTGGAGGGCCAAGGCCCTCCAAACCGTAGCAAAAAAATGCCTCCGCTTGCGGAGGCATTTTTTTGCGCCTTTGATTTTATAAGCATGACAATATATTTTTTAATCAAATCAAAGGCCAAATTTTCGGACGACTATAAAGCGCTACGACATCCGAAAACTTGATAAACTTGCGCTGCAAACAAAGAGTGCTTCTTGCGGAATATATTCCTCATGCTCATAGCTTCACCCTGAGCTGCGACTAAAGCAGCGTAAGGCCGTAAAAGGCCTTATTCCTGTATGCGTAAGGGGGTGGTTTGACTATGGCTGTTTACAAGGCGAAACATTTTTTGCTGGCGGTTTAACAGCTTGCACAGGCTATCATGCGGGCTGGATTTGCTGTTAGACCATACCCCCGCATGAAGGACTTAATGCTTGCTTATCGGCCTGCCTTGGCACCATCACCACAGATTTTTTGGCGCAGCGTACAGTTATTTAGCCTAAGCTGCCTGCTGCTGATTGCTGGCTGTGCCACCGCACCAAAACGGCAACCACTGCCTTCCTCGGCACAGGTAGAAATACGCCGCCTGGCCCAGTTGCCACTGGATAACACACTGCCAATCCCGGTAAAAGGTGTTCGGGTCAGCCAGTTAAGCGACACCTGGGGCGCTGCACGCAGCAGTGGTCGCCGCCATGAAGGTATTGACATCATGGCTGCCAAAAACACCAAGGTACTTAGTGCCACAGATGGCGTGGTGGTGGATACCCGCGATAATGCACTGGGTGGCAAAGTGGTATGGATTGCCGGACCGGCAGGCAGCTATCATTATTATGCACATTTAAACAAGCATAAAAGTGGGCTGGACGTAGGCGACAAGGTTGATAAAGGCGATGTAATTGGCTATGTGGGCAATACGGGCAATGCACGCGGTGGCTCACCTCATTTACACTATGGCATCTATTTATCCGGTAAAGGCAAAGGGGCGGTAAATCCCTTTCCTTACCTTATTGGAAATTAAGGCATGACAGACAACACCCCAAACGATGCACTGGCCGAACAGCTGGTGCAGTTTGCCGAATCCGGTAACCAACAGCGGGTACAGCTTAAAAACGGCCAGCTTATTCAGGGCTGGGTGATGGAAATTACCGAGCACAGCCTGCAAATCAGCTCTGGCTATTCCGACAGTAAAAGCAGTGCCGAACCGTGGATTGAGTTTGACCAGCTGGACCTGCAACAGCTGTATTACTGGGATATCAAACAGGATCAATGGCTGAATTTTGCCATTCAAAGCTGATCGTCAATAAACTCAGGAAGGCAGGTACGCGATGCAAGCAATACAGCGCTGTGGCTGGTGTGGGGAAGACCCGCTGTATCAGCATTATCACGATCAGGAATGGGGGATTCCGCAATACCAGCGTGATGCCCTGTTTGAAATGCTCTGCCTGGAAGGCCAGCAGGCGGGTTTGTCATGGATTACCGTGCTGAAAAAACGCGACCATTATCGCCAGCGCTTTTTTAATTTTAAGCCGGAACTGGTAGCAACCATCACCGATGAGCAGCTACAGGAGCTGGTACAGGATGCCGGGCTGATCCGGCATATCGGTAAACTGAGTGCCATCCGTGACAATGCCAGAGCCTGGCTGGCCTGCGAGGCCAGCGGCATCAATATGGTGGAGTGGCTGTGGTCATTTATTGGCGGTAAACCACAAATCAATCAATTGCAACACTACACGCAAGGCCCGGCCAAAACTGTTGTAAGCCAGGCCATGTCCAAAGCCTTAAAAAAAGTCAGATTCCGCTTTGTGGGCGAAACCACCTGCTACGCCTTTATGCAGGCCACTGGTATGGTCAATGACCATCAGGTGAGTTGTACTTTTTATAAAACAACAGCATGAGGCATCACATGCATCGGGTTATTTCTGCCCTATTTATTATTACAGTGCTAGGTGGCTGTCAGGCTCAGCACATAAAACAAGCTGACCCTTTACAGTCTGTAAATGCCGGTTCAGCCATAGCCCAGCCACCGGATATGGCCTTAAGAACGGCACAACTGTGGCTGCTCAAAAACTTTCCGGATACGGTGCAGCCTGTACAGGCCATCAATCAGCCAACGGGGGAAATTCGTGCGCACGTGCACATCACTATACCGTGTAGCGAGACCCCTGCTTGCCAGTCACAAGCTGACCGGACCATCAGTACGACACTGCGTATTAAAATACTGCCTCAGCGTGCCGCCATTAATTTTAGTAATATCTACTGGTTAGCTGCTGCACAGGAACAGGCCGGGGCAGCTGATAGCACTATAACCGGTATTCAGAATACTGCTGATAAACAACGGGTAAAAAACCACTTAAATGCCCTGGCCAACCGTCTGTTTAGTGAGCTTGCCGTACCCTAACTTATCTTGGAACGTTTTTACTTAGAATGTCTTTATTTAGGGGCCTCAGCACACATCAGCCACATAACGGCGGGTGCTGTTCAGCAGGCTCATCATTTCACGTACCGAATTGACCACCTTGATTTTGGACAGCACCTGTTTGCTGATGCCGCCTTCCCAGCCGCGACGTACCAGTTTGGCCATGGTCACGCTATAACTGGCACCCAGGTTAAATACAATCACCAGCTTGTCCTGATGACTACTTACAGCCCATTTCGTCAGCTCAAGCAACTCTTCCACCGTGCCGCAACTGCCCGGCATCACCACCATGGCCATGGCACGGCTGGCCACTTCATCATCGCCTTGCAACATGCTGTCCACGGCCAGTTGCTCCGAGCACAGCATGCCGTCATCAATCACATGGCTGGCACTGGAAGTGGTCACTGCCATCACCTGCCCATGGTTTTGCAGTACCGCCTGCGCTACGGCAGCAGTCAGCCCATTGGCACAACCGCTATAAATAAGCCCCAAGCCGGCACTGGCCAGCTCAAAACCCAAGCCTTCAATAGCGGCGCTACACAACAGGGAAGGATCATTTTTTCCACGGCTGTAAATCGTAACCATCTCTGTTTTACACATTGTATCAATCCTCATCATTGCTTCTGCTGGCCTGATTGAGCAATTACATCTATTCTTATCCCACCGCTACTATGCATAGCCCTTATGACAGATTGGCGTCAATGCCTACAATCTTTGTATCATCATATAAATACACGCTGAGGAAACAGCCCTATGAGTCATATTTTTCAGGCTTACGCCGCCCATGCACCACACCAGCCACTGCAACCTTATGAATACGATGCTGGGGAGCTAAAGACGCATGAAGTAGAGGTGAAAGTGGAATACTGCGGTGTATGCCATTCCGATTTATCAGTGATTGATAACGAATGGGGCAGCGCGCAATACCCGGTGGTTGCCGGGCATGAAGTGGTAGGCATTATTACTGCGCTGGGTAGTGAAGCCAGAGGCCTTAAGCTGGGGCAGCGTGTGGGCATTGGCTGGACAGCCGACAGCTGCCAGTATTGCGATGCCTGTATTGGCGGCAAACAGGTGCTGTGTCATAACGGGGCAACTGCAACCATCGTCGGGCATGCCGGTGGCTTTGCCGACAAGGTACGCGCCAGCTGGCAATGGGCCATTCCGGTACCGGAGGATTTAGACCCCAGCATTGCCGGTCCCTTGCTGTGTGGTGGCATTACCGTATTTGATCCCTTGTTGCGGCACCAGATTCAGGCCACGCATAAAGTGGGCGTGATTGGTATTGGCGGGTTGGGGCACATGGCCATCAAATTTTTAAAAGCCTGGGGCTGTGAAGTCACCGCGTTTAGCTCCAACCCGGATAAAACTGCCGAAATTCTGGCTATGGGCGCCACGCATGTGGTGTCCAGCCGTGATAAAGCCCAGCTAAAAGCCCTGCGCGGCCAGTTTGACCTGATTATTAATACCGTCAACGTCAGCCTGGACTGGATTCCCTATTACGCTGCTTTAGCACCGGAAGGCAAGTTCCATGTCGTTGGGGCAGTGCTGGAACCCCTGCAAGTACCCGCCTTTACCTTAATTGGCGGTGCCAAGGCAGTTACTGGCTCACCGACCGGCTCACCTTTGGCACTGCGCAAAATGCTGAATTTTGCTGCCCGCACCAAGGTTGCACCTACCGTAGAGGTGTTCCCCATGTCCCAGATTAATGAAGCGCTGCAACACCTGCGCGACGGCAAAGCGCGTTACCGTGTGGTGTTAAAGGCTGACTTCTAAGCAGAAAATCATCCACAAAAAAATAGCGGCCAGGCCGCTATTTTTTATTCCGCTTATATATTCAGCCATCAGCTTTGAAGCAGCCTGCGCCTATATGCAACCAAACCACCCAGCCCGGCCAGCATCAGCAACGACACACTGCCACCGCCGCCTCCACCACTGCCCTGTTGGGCCTTGGCTTCTGCCTCCCGTTCGGCAACCCGCTTTTTATAAGCAGCCGGGTCAACATAACTAAGTAGCCAGTCATCATATTGCGCCACTCGGGTATACACGCCGGGGTGCGCCGGATCACCACAATCGGCACCCTGCCCCCAGCTGGTAATGCCTGCCAGTAACGGCTGTGCTGCGGCCACATTGGCTACAAGGCCTGACCCACTATCGCCCACACAGGTATCCGCCGGCTTTGTGGTACTTTTACCCCTGGCGCACAGCATATTTGTGGTTATCGGCCAGCTACGGCCAGCCATTTCGTAGGAAATACTGGGGCAACTGGTCACCTGCATCTGGCCAACCTGCAAAATTGCTGGCTGCAATGGCGCACCATCCACGCTGTCATCACGCAATTGCTGACACTTGGCTGGGTCTTTTTCACAGTCAATATTAATCATCTGCCCCCAGCCAGCCACCTGAACGGGAAAGCCAGCCGCCGCATAAAGCGGTTCTTTATCGCTGCTCATCCACGGCAGCACCTGACAGCGCGCACCACAGGCGGATAAATCCACTGCCTGTTTTAACTCCAGCAGGGCAATATCCTGATCCAGATTAACCCCGGCCTGATATTGCGGGTGCATAATCACCTGCTTGACCTTGATCTGTTGTGCCCGGTTACGTTGAATGAGGTTATACGTCCCTGCTAGTACTTCAAAATGCCGGTCTGCATCAATACTGTCCACACAATGGGCTGCGGTTAGCGCCCACTTTTTATCAATCAGCGTGGCGCCACAACTGTAATACAGGGAGCCATCAGTACTCACCTGCAACAAGGCCAGTTGCCATGGCACCTGGGTAGGTAACGCGGGTTCACCATTAATAATTTTAGGCTGGGCAATGACCGCATCTGCCTGATCAGCAGCATGGGCACTAACACTAATTAGTCCTGTCAGGCTAAACAGGCTAAGGGCAAAAAAACGTGGCAGGAAACTCAAGGTCTATCTCTCGCGGTCAGGCATGCCTGCATCATAACAATAATGCATGAACACGCGATGACCTGAGAGAACCTACCGCAATAAACGTGATTATTTTTTTGTAAAAGGATCAACCACCAGCGGTGTGGTCACGTTCTGGTAACGCTTTACCTGATCCTTCATTTTCAGCAGCATTTCATAGGGTTGCTGCTCTACAAACATATTGGCCACGCTTAAAGGCACGCTACCGGCGGGGTCTGCATATCCGGTAGTCATCACCTCTACTTTATTTGCCGCCAGTGGTTTAAGCACCCATTCGCCTTCGTAACGGCTAATGCGTACAATTTTAGGCCGTACCGGGGCACGCGGGTCTGTCCCAATCTGGTTTTTAATGGTTACAACCCCATCGGCAGCTTGGGTAATTTTACCCTTTACCACCACATCCCTATCCTGCAATGGGAAAGGAAAATCCATTTGCATACGGATGGTAAAAGTACCGGCGCGGTCATCCCGGTCCAGTACATTTACTTCACTTACGTAAGGCACCCATTTGGTCAGGTAACCGGTATCCAGAATCAGTGCAGCAACACTGCTGATGCTGGCATCTACCGTGGTGGTGGCACGGTAACTAAATGCCGGGTTGTTTTCGGTCCGGAAGGTCCAGACCTTGATGCTCTTTTTATCGATAACTAATTTTTCGGGGCGTTGCACGGCATCCTCTCCAGCCCAAACGAGACTGGCTGAGCATAACACGCTCAAACTGAGAACTGATGCACCGATTATCGCTTTCATTGTTTTCATTTTGAATCCGCCCTTCCGGTTTAATTTAGTTTTTCAGGGACAACACGTCCTGCATATCATAACGGCCTGTAGACTGCTGAATAACCCATGCAGCTGCACGCACGGCACCACTGGCAAAGTTCATGCGGTTAGTGGCAATATGCTTTACCTCTACACGCTCACCTTCACCAATAAACATTACGGTGTGTTCGCCCACAATGTCGCCACCACGAATGGTTTCAAAACCAATGGTTTGACGCTCACGCGGGCCAGTGTGTCCTTCACGGCCATACACGGCCACCTGCTTTAAGTCACGACCCAGCGTGTTGGCCACAGCTTCACCCATCATATACGCTGTGCCTGACGGTGCATCCACTTTGTGGCGGTGATGCGCCTCGATAATTTCAATATCCACCGTATCACCAAAGGCCCTGGCAGCCAGTTCCAGTAACTTGAGCGATACATTCACGCCTACGGAATAATTACCGGAATACACCACACGAATATCCTGTGCTGCATCATTCAGTTGCTGTTTTTGCGCATCCGACAAACCGGTAGTACCAATCACAATGGCTACCTTGGCCGCACGGCAAATCGCCAGATGCTGTTCGGTCGCTTGCGGCGTGCTGAAATCAATCACTACATCACACTGCCCAACCACCTTTTCCAATGAATCAACCACAGCCACGTTCAGCTTGCCTACCCCAGCCAGCTCGCCGGCATCTGCACCCAGCAGGGAACTTTCCGGACGTTCTACAGCTGCCGCCAGTTGATAGCCTGCCTGATGCACCGCCTGAATGAGCATGCGCCCCATACGACCACCAGCGCCTAAAATGCCAATGCGAGGAGAAGTAGACATGTTTTATCCTGAAAAATTGATTGTTCTTTGGGCCTGCTATTAAAGCATAAACCTCATTGAATGAAAGTAGATTGACAGTAATTGAATTAAAGAAAGGTTTTTTATTTTTATCAGAAATAATCAAACACTGGGGTTGCTATTCCGATAGCAACCCCAGTACAGATAACCCTTAGGTAAACATTTCACCTAAACGGTCAAAGAAGGATTTTTTATGCGGTGACTGTTTTTCGTCACCATCCAGCGAAGCCTGCAACTCACGCAGCAACTCTTTCTGGCGGCCAGTCAGGTTCACCGGGGTTTCTACCACTACGCGGCACAATAAATCGCCCACCATGCTGGTGCGTACCGGTTTTACGCCTTTACCACGCAGGCGGAACATCTTGCCGGTTTGCGTGCCTTCCGGAATTTTCAGGCTAACACGGCCATCCAGGGTTGGAATCTCTACTTCCTTACCCAGTGCAGCATCAGTAAAGCTGATTGGCACATCCATATACAGGTCGGCGCCATCACGCTGGAATACGGTATGCTCGCGCACCACCACTTCCACGTACAAATCGCCAGCCTGCACGCCAGCACCACCGGCCTCGCCCTCACCGGACAAGCGCACGCGGTCACCATTGTCTACACCGGCAGGAATGCTGACTTCCAGGGTGCGCTTACGGTCACTTACACCGGAACCATGACATACGTTACACGGGTTTTTCACGGTTTTGCCGCGACCATGACAGGTTGGGCAGGTCTGGTTAACCTGAAAGAAGCCCTGCTGCATACGTAGCTGACCGGAACCATGACAGGTGCCACAGGTCACCACATCTTCGGCTTTTTTAGCA
>JASLIR010000246.1 GCA_030152125.1 Alkanindiges sp. | reverse complement strand
GCGCGTGTGGATTATTGATGATGTGATTACTGCAGGTACGGCTATTCGGGAAGTGGTTACCCTTTTACAAAGTGCGGGTGCCATTATTGCTGGTGTGTTGGTAGCATTAGACCGCCAGGAACGTGGTGCAGGTGAGTTGTCTGCCATTCAGGAAGTGGAACAGCAATACAATATTCCGGTGCATGCCTTAATGACCATGAGTGACCTGATGGATTACCTGAAAAAGCAGAACCGCATTGAAGATTTAGCCAAAATGCAGGCCTATCGCGCCCAGTATGGCATTTAAGGAGTAACTTTAATGCGCGTATTAGTGGTGATGGATCCGATTGAAACGGTTAACCTGAAAAAAGACAGCACCATGGCTATGCTGTGGGCAGCGGCGCGCCGTGGGCATGAGCTGGGTTATGCCTTACAGGGCGATTTGTTTATTGACCAGGGCAAAGCCTTTGGCAATATTGCGCCGTTGCAGGTATTTGAAAACAGCAAAGACTATTACCAGCTGGGCGAAAAGCGCCGTGAATCGCTGGCCAGTTACGATGTAGTGCTAATGCGCAAAGATCCGCCGTTTGACCTGCGTTTTATTTATACAACCTATATTCTGGAACAGGCTGAGCGGGAAGGGGTGTGGATTATCAACAAGCCGCAATCCCTGCGTGACTGTAATGAAAAACTGTTTGCCACCCAGTTCAGTGAGTTACAGGTGCCGACACTGGTCACCTCCGAACAAACGCTGATTCGTGAGTTTCTGGCTCAGCATCAGGATATTATTGTCAAACCACTGGATGGCATGGGTGGTTCCGGCATTTTCCGTCTGCAATTGGGTAGCCCTAACGTGGGTGCCACGCTGGAAATGCTGACCGGCTTAGGCCAGTGGCCGATTATGGCACAGCGTTATATCCCGGAAATTGTCGATGGTGACAAGCGCATCCTGATGATTAACGGCGAGCCAGTGCCTTATTGTCTGGCACGAATCCCGCAAAACGGTGAAACGCGTGGTAATCTGGCTGCTGGTGGTCGTGGCGAAGCACGTCCATTAACGGAAAATGACAAGGCGATTGCTGCCAAAATTGGCCCTGTGTTGCGCGAAAAAGGCCTGGTTTTTGTGGGGCTGGATGTGATTGGTAATTATGTGACCGAAATTAATGTCACCAGCCCAACCTGTATCCGGGAAATTGATGCGCAGTTTGGTACGTCCATTGCCGATGATTTATTTGCTGTGCTGGAAAAGGGGCGTGCGTGATGGATGATAATACTGACAATATCGAATTTGATTCAATCGCGGATGAACTGGAGTCGCCGCGTGAGCGCTGGCTGTCTGAATTAAAGGAAATTTTGTCCAGACCACGGGCCTATGCAAAAGCGCCGTGGTGGGTGGTATCTTTACTGACCACTGCCAATTCCTTTGTAGATAACCCAGTGCTTGGAAGCAGCTTTTTTAATGAACTGGGCCTGCATGCCAAGCGTGTGGCACTGGCAGCGCAGCTGACAGCCCAGCGCAGGCATCAGCTGGAGCATTTGATTAGCGCTGAAGACAGGGCTTTTTTTGATAAAAATGGCTTTGTGATTAAGGAAAATTTTTTGCCGGAAGCGGATTTTGCCGGCTTGCAGCGTGAATTACTGGAAAGTGAGTTTGAAGCCCGGGAAACCCTGCAGGGGGATACCGTAACCCGCCGTATTGCACTGGATGCTGTCACCCTGCAAAACTTGCCTTATACACGGCAGTTATTAGGCAACCCGGTATGGCAGGGGTTGCTGAGCTATGTTGGTTCTTTCCGTGCACAACCGCTGATTTATTTGCAATCCATTTTGACCAATGTGCGTGAATTCCGCCCTGACCCGCAAATTAACCTGCATGCCGATACCTTCCACTCCAGCGTGAAGGCCTGGCTGTTTTTGCACGATGTGGCAAAGGATGAGGGGCCATTTGTGTATGTGCCCGGTTCACACCGCTTGACCCCGGCGCGTCTGGCCTGGGAGCGTCAGCGTTCATTGAGTGCGGCAGAGAGTGACCGCATGAGCAGCCGAGGCTCCCTGCGTATCAAGCAACAAGAATTAAAAGCATTGGGTTTGCCAGCGCCAAAGGCTTTTGCTGTTAAAAAGAATACCCTGGTGGTGGCGGATACCTTTGGTTTTCACGCACGTGCTAAAACCAGCAAGCCGGCAACCCGTGTGGAAGTTTGGGCCTTTTCCCGCCGTAATCCTTTTTTGCCCATCACCGGGTTTGACCCTTTAAAGCTTCCTATATTGCAGGATCGCCTGATTCCGCTTTACTGGTGGGGGCTGGATCAAATGGAAGCACGCGGCTGGCGCAAAAATCCATGGCGGCAGGTTGGGCGTTTGCGGGCGCAGGACCCGGCACGGCTTACTCAAAAGTAGCCGCTTTGGCATGTCTTATTTTAATGCTGTGCACCTGCTGTTTTTTTGCATTGTAAATAGCGCCCTTTAAGAGGAGCAGATGCGCTCTCAGATGAATAACCAGTGAAATATTAAACTTTCCGTTTGCTTTTAGGTTACAGGCTGTTTATGGCCTGCTATAAATGTGGATAATATGCTGTGCGCCAAAATTGACTCAAATGACAGGGTTGGTGCCGTTTACCCGATTTTCTGACCCTCAACTGAGTGATTACCGTGACAGCTTCCACCAGTAGCCCGAGCTTGCATAACAAGAAAATTTCTACCGTGCTGATTATGGCGGCCGGAACGGGAGGGCATGTGTTTCCTGCTTTGGCAGTGGCCGAGGAGTTGCGCCGGCAGGGAGTCAGTGTGCACTGGCTGGCGACCCTGGCCGGGATGGAACACCGGCTGGTGGGCAAGACAGATATCCCCTTACACCCGATTGATATTCAGGGCCTGCGTGGCAATGGCATCAAGCGCTTGCTGACTGCACCCTTTAAAATTTTACTGGCTACTTTGGCCGCCATGCGCTTAATGCGTGCCCTGAATATTGATGCCGTAGCCGGATTTGGCGGCTATGTGTCCGGGCCGGGCGGACTGGCCGCGCGTTTGCTGGGTATTCCCCTGATTATTCAGGAACAAAATGCCATTGCAGGCTTAACCAATAAAAAGCTGGCCAGTGTTGCCAAGCTGGTGTTGCAGGCTTTCCCGAATACCTTCCCGTTGCAGGATAAAGTAAAAACTACCGGAAACCCGGTGCGCCATGCACTGTGTGATTTGCCTTTACCTGCCTTTCGCTATGCAGAGCGTGCTACGGCACCCCTGAATGTACTGGTGGTGGGTGGCTCGCTGGGCGCTCAGGCACTTAATGAGCATGTACCGGGTGGCTTGGCTAAACTGGGTATCCCCTTACATATTCGTCATCAGTGCGGGCAGCAGCAGGTAGAAAGTACCACCCAGCGCTACAACGCATTGAGCAGCAGTGCCCTGGATGCCAGCCAGCTGAATGTTGAAGTGCTCGCTTTTGTTGACGATATGGCTGCCGCCTATGCCGCAGCCGATCTGGTGATTTGCCGTGCCGGTGCCTTAACCGTGACCGAACTGGCGACGGTGGGCGTGGCAGCGGTATTTATCCCCTTACCAAGCGCGGTTGATGACCATCAAACCGTCAATGCAGGCTATCTGGCTGACAGTGGTGCGGCGATTATTTGTCCGCAATCTACCTTGAATGCCGATAGTCTGGCGGCGTTGCTGACCCCGCTGATGAATCGCACTACTTTAAAAGAGATGGCGGTTAAGGCGCGGCAAAAAGCGCACCCCAATGCAACACAGGAAGTGGCACAGTATGTATTGTCCCTTCACTCCTAACACCTAACGAGTACAGCATGACGCCATCCAATATTTCCGCAGAACAAGCAAAACAGCTGATAAAAATTCCAGAAATGCGTCGTATCCGTCATATCCATTTTGTGGGCATTGGCGGTGCAGGTATGTGTGGTATTGCCGAAGTACTGAAGAATCAGGGTTACGATATTTCCGGCTCTGATTTGAAGGCCAGTAAAACCACGGACCGTTTGCTGGAGCAGGGTATTACAGTGCATTTTGGCCATGCCGCTAGCAATATTGCCGGTGCCGATGTACTGGTGGTCTCCACCGCCATTGACCAGGAAAACCCGGAAATTAAAGAGGCTTTTGCCCACCGTGTGCCGGTGGTGCGCCGTGCCGAAATGCTGGGTGAGCTGATGCGCTACCGCCATGGTATTGCGGTGGCAGGAACCCACGGTAAAACTACCACCACCAGTTTGCTGACCTGCATGCTGGAAGAAGAAGGCTTAAACCCGACCTATGTGATTGGTGGTTTGCTGAACCGGAGTGGTGTGAATGCCGCACTGGGTGCCAGTCGTTACCTGGTGGCGGAAGCAGATGAAAGTGATGCATCTTTCCTGTATTTGCAGCCCATGGCAGCCATTGTGACCAATATTGATGCTGACCATATGGAAACCTATGGCGGCAGCTTTGAAAAACTGAAAGATACCTTTATCCAGTTTTTGCACAACCTGCCATTTTATGGTTTGGCGGTGGTATGCGGGGATGATGCAAACATCCGTGAGTTATTGCCCCGTATTGGACGCCCGGTACTGACCTATGGCTTCCGTGAAGAAAATGACATTCGTGCCATTGATGTGGTGCAAATGGGCATGCAGTCGCGTTTTACCGTGCTGCGCAAGGACAGGGAACCTTTAATCGTTACCATTAACCAGCCGGGCGTGCATAACGTATTGAATGCGCTGGCTGCCATTGGGGTAGCGACGGATGAAGGTGTTTCGGATGCCGCGATTAGCCGGGCACTGGAAGGTTTTGCCGGGGTTGGCCGCCGCTTCCAGATTCAGGGTGAGTTTCCGCTGGGTGAAGGCAGCGTGAAGCTGGTGGATGATTATGGTCATCACCCGAAAGAAGTGGAAGCCACCATTAAGGCGGCGCGCCAAAGCCACCCGGACCGTCGTCTGGTCATGCTGTTTCAGCCGCACCGTTTTACCCGTACCCGTGACTGTTTTGACGATTTTGTGGAAGTGCTGTCGCATGTGGATGCACTGTTACTGATGGATGTTTATTCCGCAGGTGAAAAACCGATTGTGGGGGCGGACAGCCGCAGCCTGGCGCGCAGTATCCGTTTGCGCGGGCAGGTGGAGCCAATCCTGATAGACCCGACCGAAGCACACTGGGCGACAATGTTACAAAATGTGTTAAAGCCAAATGACTTATTGCTGACGCAAGGCGCCGGTAATGTAGGCACCATATCGGTAGATTTAGCACAACATGGCTTGTATTTAAACGTAAAATAGTATTTTGTCGGCAGCAGTCGGGTTTGGCCTGTGGGGCACTCCCGCTGGTTGCTGCATTATGTTAGAACTATTTCGCATAATTTGTCTAACATGATAGGCGTGAAGCAAATCTGGCGGCATGATAGATTGTTGCTGGAATCAGGTGCGGCCGGAACAGGCTGCGTGATCGTTTTTTTGGAAATTAAATAGGCGTAAACGTGTCGGACATTCAAAACACGGATTTTGGTAAAGTTGCAGTATTGTTTGGTGGGCATTCAGCAGAGCGGGAAGTGTCTTTAAACAGTGGTCAGGCTGTCCTTGAGGCTTTGCTGAGTGAAGGGGTAAATGCCGAGGCATTTGATCCGGCGCAGCGTCCGATTACCGAAATTACCCAGTATGACCGCGCCTTTATTGTGTTGCATGGCCGTGGCGGGGAAGATGGCCAGATTCAGGGTTTGCTGGAATGGCTGCAGATTCCCTATACCGGCAGTGGTGTACTGGCTTCTGCCATTGGTATGGATAAGGCGAAAACCAAGCAGTTATGGCGTGGTTATGGCCTGCCTACAGCGCCTTACCAGCTACTGAATGCCGATACCGATTATAATCAGGTGGTTGCAGAGATTGGTTTGCCGGTTATTATTAAACCGGTGCACGAAGGTTCCAGCATTGGCATGAGCAAGGTAGAGCGCATTGAGCAGTTTGCCGATGCCTACCAGCAGGCAGCTGCACATGACGCGGTGGTGATGGCGGAGCGCTGGATTACCGGTGGCGAATTTACCGTGGTATTGCTGAATGGTGAGGCCTTGCCGGTGATTCGCCTGCAACCGCCAAAAGATGCGGCCTTTTATGATTATCAGGCCAAGTACAAACGTAATGACACTGTGTATGGAATTCCTAGCGGTTTGGCTGCAGAAGAAGAAAAAACCCTGCAACAGCTGGCGTTAACTGCCTTTAATGCGGTGGGTGCCACCGGGTGGGGGAGGGTAGATGCCATGCAGGATGAACAGGGTAACTTCTGGCTGCTGGAAGTGAATACCGTTCCGGGTATGACGGATCACTCGCTGGTGCCGATGGCTGCCAAAGCAGTTGGTCATAGTTTTTCCAAATTATGCCTGCTGATTCTGGCGCAAACCTTGCAGCATCCTGTCGCTTTAAATCGTACCGCTGCGAACTAGGGTGTATTAGCCAATGGCGCAGTTACCGATTTCCATGCGGCGCAAGCCCGCAATCAGCAAAAAGCCAATGGATAAAGCCGAGCGTGCATCCTGGCTGGGTAGCTGGTTGCTGGTAATTATTGCTTCTGTGCTCTGTCTGGCAGGGCTATGGGCAATGCTGAATACCATCCGCAATGCGCCGGTGGCAACAGTGAGTGTGGTGGGGGAGATTAACCCGCTGCAACAGCAGATTTTACAGAAAAAGCTGCAGCCACTGGTGAACGATAGTTTTTTCACCAGTGACCTTGAGCAGATTCGTGATGGTGCCTTAAGCTTGCCATGGGTTGACCGTGTGGTAGTAACCCGGCACTGGCCCAACGGCATTGTGGTACGTACCACGCCACGGCATGCGATTGCACGCTGGGGCAGTGGCCGCTTGCTGAGCGACAGCGGGCATGTGTTTATTGAGGCGAGCTATGTAGACCGCCGTGATTTGCCTTTGTTGCATGGCCCGGCAAGCCGTTCGGTTGACCTGATGCAGCAGTACCGCCAGATTAACCAGTGGTTTGGTCCGCTGGGTGTGCAGTTAAGGGAATTGCATTTAACCGACCGCATGACCTGGTTTATGCAGTTTGATAGCGGGTTGCGCATTATTGTAGACCAGGAGCAGACCCTGACCAAGTTACAGCGCTTAAGCCAGTTGGGTATGACCGAGTTAAAGCCGGTATGGCCAAAAATGACCGCAGTCGATTTGCGTTACCGGAATGGTATGGCAATTCAATGGAAAAATGCCCAGCCACCAAAGGTAGTGGGTGGTCATTTTGTGGTTGAGCCGGAGCCTGTGTTGGTGAATACAGCTGCCACAGCGCCCGCGCGTGTTGCAGGAACCTGAGAGATGTTGAGGTGGATTGCATTGATGACAACAGTAGAAGTATTAAATGGTAAAGCGTCATGAGTGATACGGTTCCATCAGTTGTTGCCATAGATATTGGAACACACAAGGTATCGGTGCTGATCGGGCGCGTGCATGCGCCGGATCGCATTGAAGTGATTGGCCTGGCACATGCGCCAAACCGTGGCATGACCAAGGGTACTATCCGTAGCCTGGATAAAGTGGTTGCTGCCATTAAGGATGCCGTATCGCAAGCGGAAGATATGGCGGATTGCCGCATTCATACCGCATGGGTGGCAATTCCCAGTGCCGAGCTGAAAAGCTTTAATGCCTCTGGCCGCACCCCGGTTATGAATCAGACGGTAACTACTACCGAAGTGGTGCGCACGCTGGAAATGGCTAAAAGCAGCCATTTAATGCCGGACCATTACCTGACCAACGCGGTGTCGCTGGGTGTGGCGATTGATGACCATCCTGACTGGGTGGATCATCCTATCAATCTGTCCGCTAACTTTATTACCGGTCATTATCATTTGATGATGCTGCCGATCAATACCATGCAGAATCTGGATAAAGCCATGAAGAATGCCGGTATTGGTGTGGAGCGCATGATTATTTCCACGCTGGCGACTTCGG
>JASLIR010000161.1 GCA_030152125.1 Alkanindiges sp. | reverse complement strand
CTGCTTTATCGACACTAATAATCAGGTTCATGAACTTGAGCCTGATATTCTTGACTTATACTGGTTATCTGGCTTATTAGATGCAGCCAAACCAATCACATAAGAATTTTCCCGACAAATAAACTATTCACCCAGTATGGGAAAGGCTGGTTTGAATAATGATACAAAAACTAATTTTACTGGTGGAAGATGAGCCTGCCATCGCGGAAGCCTTAAGCTATGCCTTAAAACGGGAAGGCTGGCACGTGGTTTGGCATGGCACAGCAACTGATGCTTTATCGGCACTGACACAGCAATCGTTTGACTTTATTATTCTGGATGTGGGTTTGCCGGATCTGGATGGCTTTGAGTTATGCCGCAAGATCAGGGAACGCTGGCAAACACCATTATTGTTCCTGACCGCGCGTAATGATGAAGTAGAGCGCATTATCGGGCTGGAAATTGGTGCCGATGATTATTGTGCCAAGCCTTTTAGTAACCGCGAGATTATTTCCCGCATTAAAATGATATGGCGCCGTATGGAGCAGGCGGTGCAGCAACATCTGCACCATGCGCAGGCAGTAGATGTGATGGTGTTGCCCAGTTTAATACCAGAGGATGCCATTGCATGGGGTGCATGGCGTTTTGATGCACAGCGTATGCAGGCCTATTATTATGATCAGGCCTTGCAGCTAACCCGTTATGAGTTAGGATTACTCACTTTCCTGTTAAGGCACCCGGAGCAGGTATTTAACCGTGGCCAGTTAATGCAGCAGGTGTGGGAGTATCCTGACCATAGTCTGGAGCGTACGGTGGACAGCCACATTAAAACCTTGCGTCAGAAACTCAAACTGATTCAGCCTGAGCAAGACCCGATCATTACGCATCGTGGTCTTGGCTACAGCCTAAAGCGCTAATATGTCCATTTTTGTCCGCATCTGGTTTGCCTTCAGTCTGGTGTTACTGGTAGGCAGCTATTTTATTATCAGCAGTTTTCAACAGCAGATTAAACCCAATATACGGCAGGTAGTAGAAGACACCCTGGCAGAAAACGCCAACCTGCTGGCAGCACTGATTACCGACGACATGATTCAGGGGCGTCTGCAAACACCCGAGTTTGACCAGAAAATCCAGCATGCACTGGATCGCCAGCTAAATGCCAGAATCTGGAAGCAACAGAAAAACCGCATTTATCAAACGGTCTATATTACCAATGCCAGCGGTGTGGTGGTGTATGACTCTAGCGGTTTGGCTCTTGGACAGGATTATTCACGCTGGAATGACGTTTACCTGACGCTGCGCGGTAAATACGGTGCACGCTCTACCCGTACCAGTCAGGAGGATGCCAACTCCAGCACCATGTATGTTGCCGCACCAGTGATGCAAAACAAGCAGATTATTGGGGTGCTAAGTGTAGGCAAGCCCGGTTTATCGGTGCAGCCTTATATTGAGCAGGCCCAGCGTGAAGTTCTGGTACGTGCCATTTATGTGGTTGTGGCGACATTGTTCTTTTGCACTGTAGTGGCATGGTGGCTCAGGCGCAGTATTAACAAGGTGCGCCGTTATGCGCTGGGTTTGGCTGCTCAGGATTTGCCGGCACCGTATTTTCATTCGGCACAGGAATTAAACGACCTTTCCAGCGCGATAGAGCGTATGCGTGATGAGCTGGAAGACCGCGCCTATGTGGAGCAATACGTACACACACTGACCCATGAGCTAAAAAGTCCCCTAACAGCTATTCAGGCCAGTGCTGAGCTGTTGCAGGACGAGCTTCCATTGGCAGACCAGCAACATTTTGCGGTGCAGATAGGACAGCAATCCAGACGACTGAAGGATTTGATCGAGCGTTTATTGTTACTGGTTAAACTGGAAAAACGTCATGCAGCGTTTCAGTTGCAACCCGTAGACTTAATCGCCTTGGTGGGACAGGTGGTTAGTCAGCGGCAGGCCACCATTCAGCACAGGAGAATTCAGTTGCATTTAAAACTGCCTGCGCAGTTGGTGTGTCAGTTGGAGTCGTTCTGGATGGGGCAGGCTATTGGTAATGTGCTGGATAATGCCATTGAGTTTAGCCCGCAGGCTGGGCATATTGAGATCACTTTGGCTTATGACCATGCAGAAAGGCCGACACGCTTATTCCTGAAAATATTTAACACAGGGCCACATATTCCCGAATATGCCCTGGCACAGGTTTTTGAGCGCTATTACTCTTTACCACGGCCAGATACCGGCAATAAAAGTACCGGTTTGGGGCTAACCCTGGTAAAAGAAGTGATGGAGCAGCATCATGGCCATGTCACTATAAAAAATGAAAAAAATGGCGTATTAGTCGTCTTGTCGCTAGGCTTATAACGGGCCGTCCCGGATTTCACCTGAACTTCAAATCCAGCACACATAAAACACATGCGGCTTTGTCACATTAACACCATCTGTATTACATAGATGGATGTTTGTCATGCAACGATCTTTAAGTTTTAAATTAATAGCCATAGGGCTGCTATGTCTTATCTTCTGTGCCGGGTTTCTTTTTATCAGCGGCATTGTGGATGAGCGCAAAGGCTACCACCAGCAAGTGATGAATGAAATAGCACGGGATAATGTACGCTCACAAACCGTGATCAGCCCTTTTATAGTGGTACCCAAAAGCTATCAGGTGTGTGAAGAGGTAGTGAATGCCGATAATTCAAAAACCGAAAAATGTAAACAAAAGAGAGAATCGCTTATTTTAAGTCCGCAAAAAGTGGACTGGTCACATCAGGTCAAGGTAAGTGACAACATATACAAACGGGGCATTTATAAGGCGATTACTTATGATGACAAAGTGCAGGTTAAGGGATCTTTTCATCCTGAAAATTACAGCTTAAATCCGAATGTCAGCTATGACTGGAAACAGGCAAAACTATATTTATCAGTTTCTGACCCACGTGGAGTGATGGAGCTTCCCACACTGGAAATTGCTGGAAAGCAATACACACTGGAGCCCAGCACCCTAACTGCAGT
>JASLIR010000354.1 GCA_030152125.1 Alkanindiges sp. | reverse complement strand
GCTTTCTGTTATTCATCCGATGTCATGGTGATTTTCACGCGTAATTAAATGAAAGTTTTGTCAGCAAGGGCATGTGCCGCTAAGCCGTCCTTTTAAACAGTTTGGGGCTTTTCTTCCAGCAACTCCAGAATCCCGCCTTTTACAAACTCCAGCATTTCACTCAGCTTGTGTTCCAGCTCGGCAAATTTATCGCTGCTGCTTGGGGTATCCTGTGGCAGCTCATCGGCAAACTGCATCATGGTGCAGGTGGACATTAACTGATAGGCGCTGTTGACCTTGCGCTCCGGCGAGGCAGGGAACAGCTTGCTGAGCTCCTGGGTAAAGCGCTCGGTAATCGGGTTAAAATATTCCGGGAATGCGGAAAAACGGGAAGTCAGGCTGTTATTGCGTGACAGCAGGCGCAGATAGTTTAGCCATGCGCCATCTTCCTTGCTGCGGTTCAGCAGGGGGCTTGTAAAGGCACTGACCAGCGCATTCACCTGTTCCTGCACACTGCCGTTACGGTTCAGGCTCAGCAGCCGCTTTTCATAATCAGTACTGAGAATACTGGCGCGCCGAGCCAGCACTTCCTTAAATAATTCTGCCTTGCCACCAAAGTGGTCATTAATATCTGCCAGCCTGCTTTCAGCCTGCTGGGTAATGTCGCGCACGGATACCGCCTCAAAGCCATATTGCGAAAACAGTGCTTCCGCAGCATCCATCAGCTTGTGCTTTACTTTGAGTTTATTGGCATCACGTTTCAACATGTTCATGACTAACAGGATTAATAGCGTTAAAGGACAACTGTATATTAACTGAAATTTGATAATGACTTCTAAGGTTTTTTGAGACTCCCGGAAAAAGTGGTTGTTTTGGAACATTTGTTCCGTTATGCTTTTTGGAACAAACGTTCCATTTTGGCTGTGATGCCTTTTACTGCCGCAAAAGGCGGTAGCTGCCAGCGCATAGCCCGAATGATCCTTGACCATTAAAAATAATTCTGCTGTAGCGGAAACTGCTTCTGGAGAGCTTGCTGATGAAACCTTATTCGCAGGGCACCTTGCACTGTTTTTCACCACCGGTGATGATTGCCACTTTTTGTATTGAAATTGCCGGGGCGCTGTGGACCCTGTGGAAATATAAGGCCAACCGGGCCAGCCAGCTGATTTGCCTGATCCTGGTGTTTCTGGCTACCTTCCAGTTTGCCGAATATATGGTGTGCGAGCGTGCCGTATTCCTTAGCAGCCTGGCCTGGGCCAAGGTGGGCTTTGCTTCCATTTCCATGTTGCCAGCGCTGGGTTTTCACTTAACCCTGGAACTGGCACAAAAGAAATCACGCTTGTTGCTGGGGCTGGGTTATGCCTTTGCTTTGTCGTTTGCTGCCTTTTTCCTGATCATCGCGCATGGTATTGCCAGCAGCCAGTGTACCGGCAATTATGTGATTTTTCAGATGATGCCCAACATGATGTACTTCTATGCCTTTTACTACCATGTATGGCTGGTAATCGGTATTAGTATGGCTTTTAAGGCCTCACGCGAGGGCTTAAAAAATGCCACTTCCTTGCTGTATCTGGGCATTGGTTATGCCTCGTTTATGCTGCCAACCACCATTGTGTATTTAATCGATCCGACCACCATTGCCGGTATTCCCAGCATTATGTGCGGTTTTGCCGTACTGCTGGCGCTGTGCCTGATTTTTGCCGTGCTGCCTAATATTGAAGGCATTGAAACTAACGAACGGGTGTGGGTTAAAAAACTGATTAATCAGGGCTGATAGTTGTAGGTTCATCCATAGAATATACAAAAGCCATTGCATTGGAGTATTGCAGTGGCTTTTTTTACTTTTGAATCGGCAAGGCAGGTCTTAAGCTTTTAAAACAGGGGGATGGAGGATGGTTGGTTCTTCTGTTTTTTTAAATTAAAGTAAATATTAAATATAACTAGTTGACTATATTTAATGAAACCTTGGTTTTTTTACGCCAATGCATGCCTACAGATTGACATGCCTACAGATTGACATGCCTACAGATTGACATGCCTACTGTTGTGTGGTTAATTGTTGAACAAATAATGTATCAATAATGAACATATAATAGAGAAAATTCCATGAACAAAAATACCTTAATCATATTGTTTATAAGCCTGGGCTTAGTAGCCTGTCATAATGACAAATCAAGTACAGCCGACAGACCAGAAAAGCCGCTACAGCCTGAAAATACGCTGACGATTAAGGGTCATAATATTAATGAGCAAGTTGGTATTCTACCGAATCAGAGCAGAATCAGCATAGTTACCCCGGAAAATGACCCGGTGAGTACACTGGCATTTGCATCATCAAACGTGGAGGGTAGCGTTGCCTTTGCTGCAACAGGTAACAAAGCCAGCTTAAGCAGCCTGCAGATAGGTCGTGGCAGCACTGGAAAAACTCTGACCTGTGCAGTAACCGGTTGCATTGAACAGTCGACTTACCAGTGGCTAAGTGATACAGCCAGCAAGACTCTGAAGCTGTCCATTAATGCGGAGCCAAAACGCCTGCGCTATACCTTGTCTGGAGTAAAGCAGGATGTACCTGTTAAAGTGTCTGGCGCTTTGCAGCTTTCAGCCCCAGCCAACTGGCCGGTATGGCAAACGAACCGTTTCCCGCTCAGCATGGAGCAGGGGAAGCTCATGTTTGACGGTAAAAAATATACGATAAAAAGAATAGTTTTCCCTCACCTTGTTGAGCTGGATACGGATGGTCCAACGGAGTATTTTGACCTTTGGGCCGTAAATGGTACTGATATGATTCATATTACGATGGAAATTTATTATGGTGAACAGGCACCGGACAGTAGCAGTAATGAGAGTGACAATCATATTTACCTGACTGTTAGCAAAGGTAAAGAGATCTATTCTGCCAGTCTTCCTGCACTGCCTGACACAAGTTCATGGGATGGGCCTATACAGGATTACTGGGTAAATAGTGGCAAGACTGCAAGCATCAAATTTGACCGGGTCAACTTAAGCAGTAAGGCCGACGGGCAAACTAAAGTCCTGGATAGCAGCCTGGAGGTTCCTACCTTTGATCAGACCAAGCTAAAAGTGGAGGGAGAGAGCCTTCCATACGGGATAGCGCTTAGGGAGATTTCTGCCAGAGCAGAGAATGACCGGAAGATTTATACCCTGTTTGGTGATGATGCTGCTTATACATATGACGCCGAGGACGTTGAGTTAAGTGTGGTGCATGAATTAAAAGGCCACTTAAGCCTGAAATATATACAAGACGGTGACTTCGGCTTTACGGCAACCTGCGGTGACCGCGATAGCATGTGTGCTGGCCTTAGTCTTGATGTTGACCAGAAAACTTATCGCTTTAACAAGGTGAAACTGGGGAGCCTGACGTTGAATGGTTCTTTGTATATTCCAGGAGTGTTCAGGTAATTGAATTCTGTCAGGTATGCTGACTGTTAGGATTACCTTACAGGCTTTTTCCGATAATTCACAGCCCCAGTTCACTTAAACCCGCATGCTCATCCGGCCTGCGCCCCTGTGGCCAAAAGAATTTACGTTCGTTTTCGGTAATGGCTAAATCATTAATGCTGGCATAACGTCTGGTCATCAGGCCATCGGCATTAAACTCCCAGTTTTCATTGCCATAGGAGCGATACCACTGCCCGCTGGCATCATGCCATTCATAGGCAAAGCGCACTGCTATGCGGTTGTCCTTAAATGCCCATAACTCTTTAATTAAACGGTATTCCAGCTCACGTTGCCATTTGCGGGTCAAAAAGTCATGCGCCTGGGCACGACCCACCGGAAATTCTGCGCGGTTACGCCATTGGGTGTCTTCGCTATAAGCAAGTACCACGCGGTCCGGGTCACGGCTGTTCCAGGCATCCTCTGCCAGGCGGATTTTTTCAATGGCGCTTTGTTCGGTAAACGGGGGCAGGGGTGGGCGGCTCATGCTATGGCTCCAGTTGTATGTCATGCTTTGTCATGGTTTTGCGTGGGGTTGGCTGGCTGTTATGTATGTAGACAGATCGTTCTACGTGAAATGACTGTATACGATGTAGAACGAGTTGTCTACAATAGAGCCTATGAAAAATTCTGATATAACGATGCCGGCTATGATTGAACCAAGCATGACTGAACCGGGCATGACTGAACCGAGCATGCCGCCACGTGAGCGCATTATGCAGGCCGCGAGTCATCTGTTTTATAGCGAGGGTATCCGCGCAACCGGTGTTGACCGGCTGATTGCAGCAGCAGGCGTAAGCAAAGTGACCTTTTACCGGCAATTTTCCGGCAAAGATGCGCTGATTCTGGCTTTTTTGCAGCAACGGCATATACGCTGGATGGACTGGTTTAATGATGCCCTGCAACGGCATGGTGGCAATCTTTCAGCGTTGGCGCCAGCCCTGGTGGAGTGGTTTAGCGGAGATGCTGCAGGGTTGAATGCTTTTCGTGGCTGTGCCTTTATTAATAGCCTGGCTGAGCTGGGCGATACACTGGACGGTGTAAAACAGACAAGCCGCCAGCATAAGCAGGACATGACAGCGGTGATTGCCGGTTTATTGCCGGATACTCCACAGCAGATGCAACAGGCGACTGCCATTGCACTGCTGGTGGATGGCTGTATTGTGCGGGCGCAGTATGAGGAAAACCCGCAAGATGCCTTGCAGGCTTTGGTGGGTGTACTGGCATTTTATTAGTATGCTAGTGGTAATTGCTTAATTGCTTAATTGCTTAATTGCTTAATTGCTTAATTGCTTAATTGCTGCGCCGTGCCTGTTTATCGGCATACATACGCGAGTCGGCATTGGTCATCAGTTCGGATAAATCCCATAGCTTGCTGCTACAGGCTGCAACCACGCCAATGCTGGCAGAAACCTGCTGGCGGGCCAGCTCGGTACGCATGCTGTGTATCCAGTCGGCTTCCGATGTGTCGTCAATGGA
>JASLIR010000055.1 GCA_030152125.1 Alkanindiges sp. | reverse complement strand
ATGCTTTTTTCGGCTGAATTGGTGCCTACATCCATATTGCGTGCAATCACATTGGCTTTCATGGCACGCAAAAGCACATCATAAGAAGCTTGTGGGTCGGCCGCATAGTTATTCAACTGTTTAGCCAGATTTTTTGCCTTGATTTCGGCCTGTTTGCGTTCAGGTTTATCGCTAAACACCGGCGCATAATGGCGTGCTTTACCTTCCAGGTACAGCAAATCAAGGTCAAGATCGGCAACATTAATCTGCTCTGTACTAGCGACAGTACGCGGGATGAGCACTTGTGGTGCTTCCGGCAGCTGGATATCTGCTACAGGCGGAACTGTAACTACACCCCCAGCAGCAACTTTAGGGTTTTGCCGTGCTGCTTCAATCGCATTTTGAATGGCAGTGTTATAAGCCGCTAATTGTGCCTCATAATGCTTTTTGCGCATTAACCGTACGGTGGCTTTATACTCGCTATACTGGGTTTCAAAGCTTTTATTCGTTGGTTGACCAAAAACCCGGATATTGGGCTGGTAATATGGCGGTGTAGGTTCAACTTCCGGTGCCGGGGGAATAGGTGGTTGCGGTAGAACAGGTGCCGGGATGGCTGCAATGCGTGCTGGTTCTTCCGGTTTAGTTAAACTGAGTGAATTACAGCCGGTAATCAATACTATAGAACAACTTAATACTGCGAGCGAAAAATACTTCATAAACAGCCTTGCTTTATATTCCGGTAGAAGATCGTTAATTCCATCTTATGGATGCTTTGAGTCTATGAAAATGCACGGCAGCTTGCAACGCATAGCAAATGTTTGTTGCATCCAGATACAACTTAATCGTATTTGCGCAGGGTTTATGAGCAGGAAGGTTAAAATTAAGGCCTTTTTGTAAAGCCTTAATTCTTCAGTTTAGTTGTAGGGCTTTTGAACTGGCACTCTTTTTTAAGTTCGTCAATAATGGCCTGGTCAACTTTGGAGAGTGGTTTTTCGCTGGGATTGATAAATTTCGGGTCAATATCACTTAAGCTGGCACACACTTCGTGCAGGCGATGGTCAGTTTTCTGCATATGATCCAGCAGTATCCTAAAGGCATCCATCACCGGGTCCGGCAGGTTGGGTACTGCTGCATAAGGCTGAAAGCCAATGGATTTGGCATAATCTAAACGCCTGCTGTCGTCCTGGTTCAAAATGGCGGCCTGTTTTTGCGCTTCTTTGATAATGATACGGGCCGGGTTGCCTACTGCCGTGGCATCGTCCGGCATGGCTTTGGTAACCACAGCATTGGAGCCAATTTTGGCATTTCTGCCAATCACCAGCGGCCCCAGGATTTTGGCACCAGCACCAACCACCACACCATCTTTTAAGGTAGGGTGACGCTTGCCTTTGTTCCATGTAGTGCCACCCAGCGTTACGCCATGGTATAGGGTCACATCATTACCAATTTCCGCAGTTTCACCAATCACCACACCCATGCCATGGTCGATAAAAAAGCGCCGGCCAATTTTAGCACCCGGATGAATTTCAATACCTGTTAAGAAGCGGTTAATAGTGGATAAGCCGCGGGCTACACCTTTAAGGCGATGCGTCCATAACTGATGCGCCAGGCGGTGCATGATCAGGGCATGAACACCAGGATAGGTCAGCAGCACTTCCAGTGTATTGCGTGCAGCCGGATCACGGTCAAATACCGCATCAATGTCTTCCTTTAGGTGTTTAAGCATCAGAAGCATCTCCCTGATGAGTTGGTGCAACAGCAGATGAGTCATTGGTTTTATGCAGCGCTGCGGGTGGCCAGCTACCACGGCTGAGTGCCTGTACCCGGCCAAACACCCCGCGTAACAGGTTATATTCCATCCGGTCCAGCCGGATACGCCCAAACAGGCGGCGGAGGCGGGTGGGTAACATCCTTGGGTTGCTTGGGTCCATAAAGTCGATATCGGCCAGCATTTGCTCCATATGCGGATAAAACTGCTGCATTTGTGCTTGTGTCACCAGGGGCTCATCCCATGCCATGTCAATGTCGCCCAGCACTGGCATACTTTCCGCTTGCTCACTATTGTCAGCGGGTACGGGGTCTGCTGATTGCTGATATAACAGGCCCATGCGTAACTCATAACAAATCACCTGAATGGCTGCCGCCACATTCAGTACGCCGTAAGCTTCATTAACCGGAATGCTAAGGTGATAATTTGCTAAAGCCAGTTCTTCGTTGGTCAGGCCGCGATCTTCCCGGCCAAAAATAATGGCAATCTGTTGCTTTTGTTGTGCTTCATGAATGGCCAGCTCGCATGCAGGGCGGGCATCCAGAATAGGCCAGGGGATGGTCCGGCTGCGCGCACTGGTACCAAACACCAACTGGCAATCAGCAATCGCATCTTCCAGTGTGGGGACGATTTCTACATGTTCCAGTACATCAGCTGCACCAGCAGCCAGGGCCGTGGCATCGTGGTGTGGAAAGCTTTTGGGCGCTACCAGCACCAGGCGACTAAGGCCCATGGTTTTCATGGCCCGTGCGGCCGCACCAATATTGGCTGGGAGTGTGGTATTAACCATGACGATACGAACATTTTGCAGGCAGTTCATATCAGGGGTTGAATGCTGTTTTACCGGGATATTCAAAATAGCCACATCAATTCACACGCTTTGTTAAGCACCATTTTAGAACAAGCTTACAGCTTTACCTATAAGCTTTGCATAAAAACCGCATAAAAAGTGTGTGATTGAGCATTGGGGCAGCACATGATCAGGAATAGGCAGCTTCCGAAGGTGGCTGATAAACATTCGTTTCCTGTTGTAACGCTTCATCTGTTGTCGTACGGCTGCTTAAACGGCTGGTCGTGCTGGCTGTAGAAGCTTTGCTTTTGGTCTGGTAATTCACATGAATACACTGTTTACCCAGATATTCGCGCAGGGCCGCCAATAAGGCATCTTCCGGGCGTACCCACCAGTCTTCGGCAAATTCCAGCACGCAGGAAGCATAGGGCTGGGCAATGTTGATATGGATAGGGGTGCGCTTGTTATCAGCCTCGGCACTAACATAAGGTTGCAGAATACGGGTCAGGTCTTCGCTAAACTGGCTGCTCTCAAACATGGGCTGTTCAGGTGTCAGCACAATATTAACCGCGCGCTTGCTACGAATCTCATTTAAGCTAAATGCCTTGTTCAGGCGACCCATTGGCCGGTCATAGCCTTCGCGTTCGGATATTTCACCTTCAATCACCACAATACTTTCCAGTTTAAACAGCTCTTTATAGCGCTGAAAACGCTCCTGGTTCGTAGTGACTTCCAGCCGTGCCGTGCCGTCATCCAGCGTAATGACGGTGCGGTTAGGAAAGTTTGCAACATCCAGCACCAGCCCGGCAAATACTGTGGTGCTACCACGGCGCGTTGCACTTAAATTGTTCAGCGTAGCGGGAATAAAGTGCTTGAGCTCATTGCGGTACACATCCATCGGATGCCCGGTTAAGTACAGGCCCAGCGTGTCTTTTTCACCTTTCAGGCGAACCTCATCACTCCAGGGCCTGGCAATTTTACTGGGTGGGCGCTGTGGGGTTTCCACTTCACCAAACAGGTCCATAATGCCTGTTTCACGGTTGCTACGTGCCTGATCGGCTGCCTGTACAGCTTCCGGCAGTTGCTCCATCAGTGTAGAGCGTTCCTCCCCAAAGCAGTCCATGGCACCAGCACGGATCAGGGCTTCAAGGGTTCGCTTATTGGTTTTTTTCAGGTCAATGCGGTGGCAGAAATCAAATAAATCCTTATATTCACCATCCTGCTGGCGGGCCAGGATTACTGACTCCATGGCAGCTTCACCAACCCCTTTAATGGCACCCAGGCCATAGTTGATAACAACGGAATCAGCTGCACGGAACTGATAGTTTGATACATTCACGGATGGCGGGGTGACGGTTAAGCCGAGCCCGCGACAGTCATCAATAATAAATACCACGTTGTCCGTGTTGTGCATTTCCGAGCTAAGCACGGCCGCCATAAATTCGGACGGGTAATGTGCCTTTAACCATGCCGTGTGGTAGGCCACCACACCATAGGCGGCGGAGTGCGACTTGTTAAAGCCATAACCGGCAAATTTTTCCATCAGGTCGAAAATCCCGCCGGATACTTGCGGGTCAATCTCGCGCTTGGTCGCACCAGTCACAAAAATCTCGCGCTGCTTGGCCATTTCCTCGGGTTTCTTTTTACCCATGGCACGGCGCAGCATGTCAGCACCACCCAGCGTATAGCCGGCCAGTACCTGAGAAATCTGCATCACCTGTTCCTGGTAGACAATAACCCCGTAGGTATTGCCCAGAATCTGCTCCAGATCCGGATGGTCATACACCACTTCTTCCAGCCCGTGCTTACGGTCAATATACATTTCTACCATGCCGGCATCCAGTGGTCCGGGGCGGTACAGCGCACACATGGCAATGATGTCTTCAATGTTGGAAGGCTTCAGCTTGCCCAGGTATTTTTTCATACCGGCGCTTTCAAGCTGGAATACCGCAGTGGTTTTGGTATCCTGCAGCAGTTTGTAGGTTTTTGCATCGTCAAAGGGTAGGGCATTCAGGTCCAGTTCGTCCAAACCTTCCTTTTTACGGCGCTGGTTAACTGCCAGCATGGCCGCATCAATCACCGTCAGGTTCCGCAGACCCAAAAAGTCGAACTTAACCAGGCCAATCGCTTCTACATCGTCCTTGTCAAACTGGCTGACCCGCCCGCCATCTTCATCGCAGTATACGGCAGAAAAATCGGTAATTTTGCCCGGGGCAATCAGCACGCCACCAGCATGTTTACCCACGTTACGGGTAATGCCTTCCAGCTTGAGTGCCATATCCCAGATTTCACTGGCATCATCATAATCCGGATTGCCGGGGTTGGTTACCAGATCCTTTAATTGCGGTTCCAGTTCCAGTGCCTGTTTTAAGTCAACACCCAGTGGCTTAGTAGGAATCAGCTTGGAAATACGGTCTGCCAGACCATAGGATTTACTTTGTACCCGTGCCACATCGCGTACTGCAGCCTTGGCCGCCATGGTACCAAAAGTAATAATCTGCGAAACTGCTTCGCGGCCATAGTTATTGGCCACGTACTCGATCACGCGGTCACGTCCGGCAATACAAAAGTCCACGTCAAAGTCGGGCATGGATACCCGTTCCGGGTTCAAAAAGCGTTCGAATAGCAGTTCGTAGCGTAACGGGTCAAGGTCGGTAATTTTCAGGCTATAAGCCACCAGCGAACCGGCACCCGAACCACGGCCCGGGCCAACCGGTACACCATTATTTTTGGCCCATTTGATAAAGTCCATTACTATCAGGAAGTAGCCCGGAAAGCCCATATCCAGAATAATTTTTACTTCGTAATCCAGCCGGTCAATATACTGCTGT
>JASLIR010000054.1 GCA_030152125.1 Alkanindiges sp. | reverse complement strand
ACCCACTGTATAGCGATTTGCCGCAACAGCACCACAAGCTGGTAAAGCATAGCCATTAATGACTATACCTAAAGAAAATAGCTAAAGAAAAAGGCCATCGTATGGATGGCCTCTATCTGAGTTGGCTTTTGCTTAAACAGGCTAGGACAAACGCGGTGCTTCGATATTAAGTACACTAATGGCCAGCACCGCCTGGGTACGGTTTTGAACGCCCAGTTTACGGAAAATGGCCGTCACATGCGCCTTAATGGTCGCTTCCGACACTTCCAGCGTATAGGCAATCTGCTTGTTCAACAAACCTTCCGCCACCATCATCAGTACCCGGAACTGCTGGGGTGTCAGCGACTGAATACGCTCCGCCAGCACAGCTTCATCGGTAGCACGCGGGTCATGCTGTGCCGCCAGATAGTTAGGCGGTAACCAGCGTTCCCCATCCAGCACCGTGCGCAATGCTTCCGTAATCAGCGCAGGCGGTACAGATTTGGGAATATAGCCCATCGCCCCATGGGCCATGGCACGCTGCATCACCGATATCTCCTCATGGGCGGACACCACAATAATCGGCACAATCGGATATTGCGCCCGTACATGCACCAGCGCCGAGAAGCCCGAAGCTCCCGGCAAATGCAGGTCCAGCAACACTAAATCCGGTTCAGGCCCATTTTCCAGCTTGTGATAAAACTCATCCACTGAGGCTGCCTCGTGGATATGTGCCTGTGGCAGGCTATAACGCACTGCTTGTGTCAGTGCGTGTCGAAACAGCGGATGGTCATCAACAATCAGGATATTCATATTATTTGTCTGGATACACCGTGCTGATTAACTGACTGACCACCGAAGGATCGGCCAGCGTGGAGGTATCACCCAGGGTATCCAGCTCATTGGCTGCAATCTTGCGCAAAATACGTCGCATGATCTTACCGGAACGGGTTTTAGGTAATGCTGGCGCCCAGTAAATAGCATCCGGGCTGGCAATCGGACCAATCTCGCGGCGCACCCAGTCACGCAGGGCCTTGCGCAAATCTTCAGTAGGCTCTACATCAGCCTGCAGGGTCACAAACGCACAAATGCCCTGCCCCTTGATGTCGTGCGGCATACCCACCACAGCAGACTCTGCCACGGTTTCATGCGCTACCAGCGCACTTTCTACCTCGGCAGTACCCAGGCGGTGACCGGACACATTTAATACATCATCCACACGGCCGGTAATCCAGTAATAGCCATCGGCATCACGTTTGGCCCCATCACCAGTAAAGTACATGCCGGCAAAGGTGGAAAAGTAGGTTTCAATAAAGCGCTGGTGATCCCCATACACGGTACGCATCTGGCCCGGCCAGGAATCCAGTATCACCAGGTTGCCTTCGCAGGCACCCTCTAAAATATTACCTTCACCATCCACAATGGCCGGTTTTACACCATACAGCGGATTGGTTGCGGAACCGGGCTTCATGTCGGTAGCGCCGGGAATCGGGCTGATCAGGATGCCACCGGTTTCGGTTTGCCACCAGGTATCTACAATCGGGCAGCGGCCTTCACCCACTACCTCGTAATACCAGGCCCAGGCTTCCGGGTTAATCGGCTCGCCGACTGATCCCAGCAGGCGCAGGCTGCTGCGGTCACTTTCACGTACATAGCTGTCGCCTTCACGCATCATGGAGCGAATGGCGGTTGGTGCGGTGTATAAAATGGTCACGTTATGCTTGTCCACAATATGACCAATACGCGCCCAGGTCGGATATTGCGGCACACCTTCAAACATCACCGTGGTGGTGCCATTGGCTAAAGGGCCATACAGCAGGTAGCTGTGTCCGGTAATCCAGCCCACATCGGCAGTGCACCAGTACACATCATTTTCTTTTAAGTCAAATACATTTTTAAAGGTAGTGGCTGCATATACCAGATAGCCGCCAGTCGTGTGCAATACACCCTTTGGCTTGCCGGTAGAGCCGGAGGTGTACAGAATGAACAGCGGGTCTTCGGCATTCATCGCCTCTGCTTCGCAGTGTTCATTTACTTCGGCAATCAGTACGTGATACCACTCGTCACGCCCAGCCTGCATATTCACCTTGTTACCGGTGTGGTGTACCACAACCACCGATTCCACCTGCTCGGTACCCGGCAGGGCCAGTGCAGCATCCACATTTTCTTTTAATGCAACAGTTTTACCGCCACGCAAGCCCATATCCGCGGTAATCACCACGGAAGAACGACTGTCATCAATCCGGCTGGCCAGTGAATCCGGCGAAAAACCACCAAACACCACGCAATGCACCGCACCAAGGCGGGTACATGCCAGCATGGCAACTGCTGCCTCAGGAATCATGGGCATATACAGTGTTACACGGTCACCGCGTTTTACGCCCTTGCCTTTTAATACATTGGCAAAGCGGCAAACTTCATCATGCAGTTCACGGAAGGAAATAATCTTGTGCTGGGATGGATGGTCTCCTTCCCAGATAATCGCCGGTTTATCCGGATGGGTAGCTAAATGACGGTCCAGGCAGTTGGCCGACACGTTCAATTGCCCATCGGCAAACCATTCGATATGAAAGTTTTCTTTGTTGTAGGAGGTATCTTTTACCTTGCTGAAAGGCTTGATCCAGTCAATGGACTGCGCCTGTTCACGCCAGAAGCCATCAGGGTCGCTGACAGAACGTGCATACTGCTGTTCATACTGTTGCTGGGTAGTACGCGCGTTTTCTACAAAACTGGCGGATGCGGAATAGCGGGGTGCTGACATATCATCTTCCTTGGGGCAATGCTCTACAGTAGGTGTCTTAGCGGCTCTAGCTAACCCTCAACATCGGGTCATCAACGCTATCTACCAAAGCAGGCTTTATTCACTTACCTGAGTATTGCAACCTGATTGAACTGTTAGCAATCATGCTTTGGTCTTAACACTTTAGTCTGAATCCACCAGACTCATGGCTGCCATGGCGAATAACGCCCCGTGCAAGCACGCTATTAACCCGGCTAAACAGCATGAATTACAGTGAGTTAAATTAACCTAAAAGCCTTTTCAATGATTGCTGGTAATTGTGTAATAACTGTAATCGACTGTGTGCTTAGGCCACAATTGCCAACTATTGCAAAATTAACAGTTTTTCAGCCA
>JASLIR010000010.1 GCA_030152125.1 Alkanindiges sp. | reverse complement strand
GTTAGTGGCTGGCTGCTTCCTTGGCGTGTTCATCTGCTTTGGCAGCTGCTTTATCCGCAGCGGCAGCAGTTGCATTGGCTGCATCAGCGGCGGCATTGGCAGCACCAGCAGCAGCGTTTGCAGTAGCATCACCTACCTTGTTTGCCGCATTGTCTACCGCACTGGCAGCCGCATCACCAGCAGCCTTGGCGGCATCAGCAGTTGCATCGGCAGCAGTGGCGGTGGCTTCTACTGCGTTATTGGCAGCAGCCTGGGCATCCTGCGCCGCAGAGTCTGCTACAGCTGCAGCGTGGTCTTCGGTTTTCTTGCTACAGGCACCCAGTGCCAAAGGAGCGGCTAACAGGGCAGCAATTAAAAGTTTGTTGTTTAACATGGCATCTTCCTCACTAAAACAAAGGTAAAAAAACTGTCTTTACATGCGTGGTGTTAAAGTGGCGTTATTCAGCTTTGAATGTGATTTTCACAACGCATCGACATGATTCAATACCATAGTCATTTACCATGTAATTAAAAAGATGACTAATTTTGCTAAATGTAAAGTGTTTTGCAGGCCTGCTTCAATTGTCAGACTGTTGTTAAGTTTTGTTTATTAGATTGTCATATTTAACTAAAGTCTGTGAGCAGAAACGCCATTTCTATTCGAAACTCCCTGTTTGCAATATCCTGATTGCTGTAGTGAACGGTATCAAACCCGCTAATGCTAAAGCCGTTAGCCTGATAAAAACTGATGGCATTGCCATTGTTACTCTGGGTTTCCAGCACAATGGCGCGGTGCTTATCCTGCCGGGCCATTTGCTTGGCAAAGTGCAGCAGGCCGGAGCCGGTGCCTTGCTGTCGACAGGCTGGATCTACTACGATGTTGCAAATACGCAGGCGGTTATTCCAGTCTTCCAGCGCGGTTTCCAGGTAGCCTATAATCTGCCCATCCAGCAGGGCAGCAAATAGCCGGTGCCGGCTTAAAAACTGTTGCAGCAGTTCGGTTTCAAACTGCTTGTGCAGCGGTTGTTCAAACTGCTTTTTTTGCAGTTTAAAGTGCAACACACCATTTTCCTCTATGCGTTGCAGGTCATAATAATGGCTGGACTGGTAAGGGAAGCTGATCTGTTTGCCCTGATAGCTGCTATCCAGTTCCTGAATAAGTAAAGACATGTGTATTTTGCTACTCAGCGTTAAACAGGGCCTGCTTTAAGGAGAGTTATTACGCCCTAGCAGACCAACAATCAGGTTATAGATTAATGGCAACATCATCATGGCAAAGAACAGGCATACCAGCATAGCCCATTTGGCCATGCACAGCGGGTTACCCAGTATCAAATACTGGAACGGCACATACCATAACATGCCAGCAATAACCAGTACGGCACCCGGTACAATCAGCTTGCCAAACACAGTTGCACTTAACTGCATAAACTGTTGCATGGGCTGGTTACGCGCATAAGCCACGCTGGCCAGCAGGGCAAAACCCAGTAAAGACAGTAAAAAAGCACTGACTATCATCAATAGCACACTACGGAAGCTTTTTTCCTGCGCTTTTTCATCACCGGCTTCATACACTACCGTAATATGGTTGCCCACGGCGGGAATGCTATTGGCCTGTACGGAGTTGGCAATATTGACCTGCTGATTGTTCTTGTCCTTAAAGCTGAGCTGGGCCGTATACATCAGCTGTTTGTTGCCTATGTTACTGTTAGGGTCGGTGCTTTGGCTTTCGTGCCATTCGGAGGTATAGCCAGTAATAACCGCATCGTAGGTTGGCTTGGTAGCCAGGTCATACGCGCGTTTAAGGGTGGAAAAACTGCCCACCACAAACATGGAGGACATGGCAAAAAACAGCAGGAAAAAACAGATGGCATGCACCTTGCCGGTGTCCTGCGTATGCCGCAAACGTGCCAGCAGGTTGCTGGTAAACCAGTAGGAGCCAGCTGCCAGTGGCACGGCGGACAGGACAAACAGGGTATTAGCGGCGCTGGCCATGCAGTTTTCCTCCCGGAATGCTGTTATTTATAACGGTTGTTTTATGCTGAGCAACTTGCCTAAATATAGCCTGATTATTGTTTTAAGTCTTTGAAAGATGACACGCTATCTGCTCTAATCGCTTATACAATTTTAAAGGGAAAAAAGCCTACGTTTAGCACGGCCATTTATAAAGCCGCCACCAAAGAGAAGCCAAAGAGCAACTGTCTAAAAGAGAAACTGTCATGCAACACCAGCAACAATTACCTGCGTCCACCTATTACCTGTTACTGGGGCAAGCCTTTAATTTAATTAGCGGGGTGCTGGCAGTAACAGTGGCTGCCATTGTGGGCATGCAACTGGCACCTTCGGATAGCCTGGCAACCATTCCTTATGGCTTGCAGTTTTTAGCCATGCTGCTGTGTACCTATGTATTCTCCTTAGCCATGCAGCGTTTTGGGCGTTATGTAGTGTTTCAGGCTGGGGCGCTGTTTTTAATGCTGTCCGGCGCACTGGGCTATATGGCGCTTGCCCAGCACAGTTTTATGCTGTTATGCATAAGTCACTTTTTGCTGGGCATGTTTTTAGCGGCAGCCAACTTTTACCGTTTTGCCGCTACCGACAAGCTGCACAGCAAGGAGCTGATTGCCAAGGCCAGTTCGCTGGTGATTTCCGGTGGTGTACTGGCTGCGCTGGTGGCACCAGTTTTAGCTATTCATTTGCAGCAGATGGCAGGCTACCCGGCTTATGCGCTGTGTTATGGCTTTTATGTGCCGCTGGGTGTGCTGGTGCTGCTGGTAAACTGGCTATGGCAGCGTAGTAATCAAAAAATGGAACAGGGGCAGGCTAGTCAGTCTGAGCAGCCTCAGCCTGCTCAGAATGCTGATTTGCAGAATAGTAAATTACAGCTCTCTAGCCCGGTGTTGATTGCCATGCTGTCGTGTAGCACCGGTTATTTTGTGATGGCGCTGATGATGATTCAGGCCTCCATGACCCTAAAGCACCAGCATTCCTTTAGTGATGCCTCGCACGCCATACAAATGCATGTACTGGCCATGTTTATTCCATCCTTTTTTGCTGCGGCCTTAATGGGGCGCTTTGGCATCCAGCGTTATATTCTGCTGGGTTTTGCCTTAATGGCTACGGCCAGTGGCTTGGCTATTTACAGCCAGACCTTGCTGGGCACCAGTTTGTCGCTGATTATACTGGGGCTGGGCTGGAACTTTAGCTTTACCGGTGGTTCGGCCTTGCTGGCTAGTGCCAGTGGTGCCAACCGCTTTAAGCTACAGGGGATGAATGACACGGCAGTAGCCCTGTTTGCCACGCTGGGCGCATTTTTGCCAGCGCCGTTGTTATCGCATCTGGGCTGGGCGTATTCCAACGTGCTGCTGATGGTGATATGTGTGGTAGCAATGGGCTTGATGCTGGTGTTAACGAGGAAAGGTGGGGCGGTGCTGGTGTGATACGATTTTAAGTTGCTTAGAAGCATAAATGGTTTTAAAAGAATTCAAGAGATTAAAATGGATAGAATGCCAAAATATATGCGGGAAAGATGCGTAAAATATCGTGATACACCGGATTTGTTTTGGAAAAAATCGGCTAAAGTGATAGGGAGTCCTCCATCGTTTATTAAGATTGAAATGGAGCGGGCCATTAAGGTAAAAGATCGGGAGTTAATGGGTATACTTCTACATTTTTCTTTAACTTTACCAAGTTCTATGAAGGTGAGGGCTTTAAATAGGTTACTGACAATGGAGGGGCATGATTTTTATTATATGGTTTTCCAGGAGTTGTTAGCATTGCCAGATACTGCAACTGTTCGTCATATAGATGGTGTTTTAAGCTACAGTTTTTCAAGGGTGTCATTGGGCAATATAAATAATACCGAAGTGGTTGAATGGTTTAGTGCGTTGCTTATGTCGGTTGGTACGCTTGAAGCCTACGAAGTAATGCAAAGGCATAGTGAGTCAGAAAATACAATTATCGCTGAGGAAATGAAATCTAAATTACCTCATTTTACGATGAAGATTGATAGCCAGATAAGTACATCTCCGCAAACTCCCTGAGCTGTGTTTTTAGCAACTGATAGTGATGTGTTTCCATATTACCCGTGCTGATGTTGAGGCTAATTTCCTCATCCCGCATGATGTCTTGATGCTGAATGGAAAACTCGGTAATGCTGGATGAAGTTGAGATGGCAAAGCTAAATCGGCCATCCATGCTGTTAAGCCGGGCAGTGCTGTCATCACACGTCAACTGATCAATAAAAGCAAGAAAATCGGCAACTTCAAACCAGTCTTCACATGCATATTCGAGGCTAATATTGCTCGCTGTTCGTGTAGGTGACAGTTTTCTAATGTGCAGTCGGGCAAAAAAAGATGGCAGATAGTCCTCTTCCAACTCCAGAATATCCAGAGTAAAGGAAATGGGCGTGTTAATTTGTACTTTCATTAGGTCTTATTACAGCTCTCAATATGCTGGAATATCTTTTCACACAGTGCTTTGGCTGAGTCCGTGAGTTGCCAGCTTTCCCGTTCCATCATGCTTAAGGCCAAACGGCAAAAGCCCAGTTTATCTTTAATGGTGCCGGAGCTTTCGCCAAAACAGCTTTTAGTGCGAGCAGAACCAGCGGGCCAGATAGCATCATCCAGAATTCTACCGATTCCATCTGTCACATGGTTAAAGTCAGGCTGAGTTACATTGGTATCCAGCACGCTAATATCAAAGCCATCAGTGGTATCAGTTTTCATTCTGGAAAATTTATCTTTGGCTGTGGCAATAATGATATTGGCGGGTAGGGTGTTTTCTATTTCCTTGCATTCAAAGATATGGAAGCTCTTATCGCCCAACTCCTCGGCAAGCGTTTTTACCCGGTCAGCTTTGCCTTTATTGTCACCATCGGCGATGAGCAGCATATCGCTGGCGATACATTTGGCAGTTAAGCCCCGGTCTACCTCCTGATCCGCAGCAACATTGTCAAAGCTCCAATGCGCAATATTTCCCCCAGAGTATTCAACAAAGGCATAGTGATAGTTAGGCATAAAGCGGCGGTATTTTGTGTATAAGTCGCTACCATTTGCTTCCAATTCTTCCAGGTATTTCTGCATGTATTTGGCAATGTACAGCCTATCAGTAATGCCTTCCACCCATATGGTACAGTTAGCTAAGTAAATAGAAGAAGGCTTAACACCCAAGGTTGCCAGCAAGTCCCGGTCTTTATCACAACGGTTAATCTGGAATTTGCCATCAGGCTTTTTAGTAAACTTTTGAATGATTACTTCATTAGATTCATCTACCATGTCCAACAGGTGATTAGAGTGGGTGGTAAAAAAGTAGTAATGTGGTGTTTCATTTAAATAAAAGTTCATTAACTGACGTAGCATGCCAGGGTGCATGTGCAGTTCGGGTTCTTCGATAAAGAAAGCATGGATTTCATCTTTTTTGATAAACGCTTCGTAGGTCAGAATAATTGCTTGTTGAAGACCATCTCCTAGTTCATATATTGGAAGTTGCTTATCATCTCCTATTTTGATGTGAATAACATCTTCTTTATATTTTGGAATTAAAGTAATGAGTTTATTTTCAAAGAAATAATTACTTAATCTTTCCTGATAGTTTTGGATCAAGTCGCGCTGTTCAGGTTCGCCTAAAAGGCAAGTCATAAGTTCTTCAAAAAAACTCTCACCGGTTACAAGTAATTTTTTATTTTCTAATTGGTATAAGCTAGCGGGTGATGTCTTGGTTTTATTAACTAATCCATATTCTAAGTTATATTCTTTGTTCTTAAAATAATCTTTACAGGTTCTTTTTGAAAGAGGGGTGTTGTTTTCATTTTTTTCCAAATCTAAACCTCTCAGCCCTCTAAGAATAGGAATGTAAAAATTGTTTTTGAATAGATTT
>JASLIR010000434.1 GCA_030152125.1 Alkanindiges sp. | reverse complement strand
ATGGTTACGCTCGCCCGACAACTCACTGCCATACACCGCCTTAAAGCAATCGGCCAGATCAAAATGCTCCAGTATGCGCTGTGCATATACCTGTGGCTTGTACCGTTTGCAGCAAAAAGGCCTGAGCCTTTATCTGGCAACCTCCAAGCCACAGGTATATGCACAGCGCATACTGGAGCATTTTGATCTGGCCGATTGCTTTAAGGCGGTGTATGGCAGTGAGTTGTCGGGCGAGCGTAACCATAAAACCGATTTAATTGCCTACCTGTTGCAGCAGGAAGCAATTGATCCTGAACTGAGCATGATGGTTGGGGACCGTAAGCATGACATTATTGGTGCCCGCAATAATGGTATCCGAACCATAGCGGTTACTTATGGTTATGGCAGCAGTGAGGAGCTGTTGCAGGAGCAGCCTGCTTACCTGTGCAACAGCTTTAATACGGTGGTCCGGTTACTACTGGACCAGAACCGTGGCTATAACAGCTAAAAGGCTAAAACTGCGGTTTAACCACTACCAGAATACACACGGCAATTAAAATCAGGGTTGGCGCTTCGTTAAAAAAGCGCCAGAACTTATGGCTTTTATAGTGGGCATTCTGTTCCAGCTTTTTGCGGTAATAGCCGCACAGCAGGTGGTACAGCACCAGCAAGCCTACCAGTCCTATTTTTAGGTAGAACCACACTTGCTGGTGGTAATGGTTATAGGCATCACCAATATCAATCAGGAAATGCCCGGTAATCAGGGTGCCCAGCATGGCTGGCCACATAATGCCACGATACAGCTTGCGCTCCATGATGATAAAACGCTGATGGCTAATTTCATCATTGCTCATGGCATGGTAGACATATAAACGCGGCAAATAAAACAGCGCAGCAAACCAGCAGATCACTGCAATAATATGCAGCGCCTTAACCCACAGAAAACTGTCGGGGAGAGCAGTCATCTTAATTGTCCCAGCGTTTTAAAATCACTGTCGCATTGGTACCGCCAAAGCCAAAGCTGTTGCTCATCACGGCATTCAGCTGGGCATCACGCGCCTGTTGCACAATATCAAAATCAGCCGCCGCAGGGTCCAGCTCGCTAATGTTGATGGAGGGCGCGATAAAGTTGTTTTGCATCATCAGCAGGCAGTAAATTACTTCGTGCACGCCAGCAGCACCCAGGCTATGCCCGGTCATGGCCTTGGTAGAGCTGATGGCCGGGGCGTTACCGCCAAATACTTCGCGGATTGCATTAAGTTCGGCAATATCACCAATTGGTGTGCTGGTGCCATGTGTGTTGATGTAGTCAATCTGCGTTACACCATGGCTTCTGGCTTCATCCAGTGCCTGTTTCATGCAGCGCACTGCCCCTTCGCCACTGGGCGCGACCATGTCATAGCCATCGCTGCTGGCGCCATAACCAACTACTTCGGCCAGAATACGTGCACCGCGTGCCTGGGCATGCTCCAGGGACTCCACCACCACAATCCCGGCGCCGCCCGCAATCACAAAACCATCGCGATCAACAGAGTAAGGGCGTGATGCCGATTCCGGGGTGTCATTAAACTTGGAGCTCATGGCGCCCATGGCATCAAACAGGATGGATTGTGACCAGTGATCCTCTTCACCACCACCGACCAGCATTAAATCCTGCTTGCCCAGTTGAATAAGCTGTGCCGCATAGCCAATACAGTCTACTGAAGTGGCGCAGGCAGAAGATAGCGAGTGGCTGATACCCTGCAGTTTTAAGCCCAGGCCAATACCCGCTGTAATGGTGTTACTCATATTGCGCGGTACCAGTGTGGCCCCGACTTTACGTGCGCCTCTTTCACGCAAAATATCTGCTGCTTCTACAATGGTGGCAGTAGAGGCACCGCCTGTGCCGGCAACGACGCCGTAACGCGGATTCTGGCCGACCTGTTCCGGTGTTAAACCGGCATCCTGGAGTGCATCTAGTGCCGACAGATAGGCAAATGCAGTTGCATCGCCCATAAAGCGCTTCAGTTTACGGTCAATGGCTGCAAAGTCGGATGTTGCAGAGGCGCTGGTTTGACTGCGGAAGCCTAATTCAGCATAGGTTTGATTCAGCTTTGTGCCGGAAATACCATTTTTAAGAGCGTGGGTGACAGATTCTTTGTCGTTACCTAAACAAGAGTAGATGCCTAATCCTGTGATTACCACACGCTTCATAGTCAAATTCCTAATTAAAATCAAAGCCAGGGTGTATGCCAACGGTGTAGGTGATGCAATCGGCAGCAGTTGTACATATTACCTAAATAACTACTAATTATAATCTAAAAACAGGCAACCGCAAAAAAACTAAGGCGCTTACTGTAACGTCAATGGTCGGGTTTTCACAGAATACGCACACAATACAGAATAAAGCCATGCAACTAAGGGTTGCGGTGGCTTTACCGGGCTTGTTATTGTGCGGAGATGAGTTGATCGTCACCAAAAGAGAATACAATATGACGGATAGTAAGGCAGCGCAGGCTGGCGGTGGTATATTTAACCGTTTGCGTCGCCATTCCAGGCAGCTTACCCAGGCAGGGCAGCACCTGCTGCAACGTTACCCGCGTGATACGGTCAGTCGTGTTGAGCAAAACATCCATGATGATAAAGTGATTGATATGAAGAAAAGTTCCGTTGTCTATTCACAGGCCGAAGAAAAGCATACGCCGCATAGCCTGTTCCGGCAGCAACTGCCTGGCTTGACCCGTCAATTGCTGGGCAAGCGCTTTAACAGTATTAGCAAGTTTGCCAATTTTGTGGCGCCGCAAGGCAGTTTTGATATGGCATCTGACCAGATTCTTGAGCTGCTGGCAGATTTTGCCTCCAACCTTGCGGAAACCCGCAAGGTGCTGGATGAGGCAGGCGTGGCCACCCTGGCTGAGTTGCAACACGATGTGGCACGCTCTGGCCGCCTGTCGCGCGCGCTGGGTGAGCAAAACCGTATTCTGGCCATTGTTCAGGGTGCAATCAGTGGCACTTTTGGGGTGGTAGGTGCTGCGGCCGACTTGCCAGCTTCCATGATTATTGCCCTGCGTACTATTTATCTGACCGGGCGTGCCTATGGGTTTGAGTTGGATCACCCGGAAGACCGCACCATCGTGTTTGAGGCACTTTCACGGGTGGATTTAAGCCTGATAGCCGAAAAGCAGGCTATTTTGCTCGGCCTGCGCAGCTTTGGCAGCCTGCTGGATTCGGGTGACTTGCAGCACTTGCAAACCTTGCTGGGCTCCAATAACAACATTGAGCCTTTAAAAAATTTACTGTCCGATGACAATGGGCAATTAAAGTGGAAACTGAGTTCCGGTGTAATCCGTAAAATTGCCCCGGTTCTGGGTGGTGTTGCAGGTGCTGTTTATAATGCACGCCTGATTCAGGATGTTGCTAGTCAGGCGCAGGAAGTGTTTGCCGCAGCGCGTCAAGATGTGCTGTCGCGCCAGGCCAAGCCGGAAGCGGATACTATCCTGCTGGATGTTCCGCATAAGAAAAAGCCTGATCCTGAAGCGGCACAGCTGGCAGCGCAGGTACATATCCTGCAAAGTGATACCATTGAAAAAGTTGCCGTGATAGAAAAAGCAGCGGCACAGCCTCTGGATGAGGCGGCACAGGATAAAGTGATTCATGAGCAGATTGAAACGCTGGCACATACGCTGATTGAGGGAAAACCTGCTGAAACAGTAAAACCAGCGGCCAAGCCACGTACCCGCAAGGCACCTGCCAAAGCAGCGGTTACTGCGGCTAATGAGCCAGCGACGACAGATACTGTGGCGGACAAACCGGTAGCTGCAAAACGTAGCCGTAAAGCGACAGGGGCAGCAGCTACTGAACAAGCGGCAACTAACGCAGTCCAGGTGGATCAACCTGCAGTGGCAAAAACACCGCGCCTCCGTAGTACGGGTGGCACAAAAGCTGCCGTGACGGAAGCGAGAGCCAACACCGCAAACACAACTGCAAATACAGTAGCAAGCGAAGAAAAGCCGAAGGCACCACGCAGCCGCAGCAGCAAGGCAGCGCCTAAAGTGGATGGTTCCGCCGAGTAAAGCACTGCCCTGAACATGGCAAATATGCGTTAAAAGCCACTTTTTAGAAAAAGCCTTGTTACAAGGCTTTTTTTATTGTGTATTCCCGGTGCTATATCTGCCGGTCTTTTATCAAAAAATAGAATAGCTTAGATAAAGTCATAGCTTGACTTTATCTAAGGCGATTGCTTGCTGAAATATTGACCCTTTTGTGACAATACTCTATAATTCGATGCCCTCAAAAAGGGATAGACCTTTTTGAGGTTTTTTGTTTACGGGAGAAGGTGCCTTATGGCAACAACGAATCAATTGATCCGCAAGGGTCGCAGCACTTTGGTGGAAAAATCCAAAGTACCTGCACTGAAAGCGTGTCCGCAACGCCGTGGCGTGTGTACCCGCGTTTATACCACTACACCTAAAAAGCCAAACTCTGCGATGCGTAAAGTTTGTCGTGTACGTTTGACTTCTGGTTTTGAAGTATCAAGCTACATCGGTGGTGAAGGTCATAACCTGCAAGAGCACAGTGTAGTGCTGATCCGCGGTGGTCGTGTTAAAGACTTACCAGGTGTACGTTACCACACCGTTCGCGGTTCCCTGGACTGTGCGGGCGTTAAAAACCGCAACCAGAGTCGTTCTAAGTACGGTACTAAACGTCCTAAGAAATAATTGAGGTTAATTCCGTTTGAGTTATTGCAAATTGCTTGCGAAGGCTGACGGCGTTAATTGAGTAAGGCCAGCGAACAGTATATCCGACACAGGTACAACTGCTGGATCACCCTGAAGTGTCACAATAAAAGGTTATTATCATGCCAAGACGTCGCGTCGTCGCCGCCCGTGAAATTCTGCCAGATCCAAAATTTGGTAGCCAAACCGTTGCTAAATTCATGAACCATGTCATGAAAGACGGTAAAAAATCTGTAGCTGAAAGTATTGTATACGGTGCTCTGACCCGTGTTCAGGAAAAAGCTAAAGTAGATCCGGTTGAGTTCTTTGAAACAACACTGGAAAAAGTTCGCCCTCTGGTTGAAGTAAAAGCTCGCCGTGTTGGTGGTGCAACCTATCAGGTACCTATGGAAGTACGCGCCTCCCGTCGTACTGCCCTGGCTATGCGCTGGTTGGTTGAAGCTGCTGTTAAGCGTTCCGAAAAAACTATGGCTTTGCGTCTGGCGGGTGAACTGCTGGATGCTGCTGAAGGTAAAGGCTCAGCCATTAAGAAACGTGAAGATGTGCACCGTATGGCTGAAGCCAACAAAGCCTTCTCTCACTACCGCTTCTAACCGGGCGGACAAAATAGGTCTTAACAGAGGAGAGGATCATGCGTACCGCAGCCCGTTTTAATATCGCTTTACACGCAAGTGGGAGATTTGCGGGTATTTAAGGCGGCATGACCTCTTTTTGCACACCTTGTCACACGGGTGTCACTTCGCTGTGGCTTGGTGTGTGCTGATTTAATTTGACACTGTTTTGACTTAAAAGAATTTAGGAAAGCAAGAAATCATGGCTCGTACAACCCCCCTTGAACACTACCGTAATATCGGTATTTCCGCGCACATTGATGCCGGCAAGACAACGACTACTGAACGTGTTCTGTATTACACCGGCGTTAGCCACAAGATTGGTGAAGTGCACGAAGGTGCGGCCACCATGGACTGGATGGAACAGGAGCAGGAACGTGGTATTACCATTACCTCCGCTGCGACTACCTGTTTCTGGTCCGGTATGGCTAATAACTTTGCCAAGCACCGTATCAACATCATCGATACCCCTGGACACGTTGACTTCACTATTGAAGTAGAGCGTTCCATGCGTGTACTGGATGGTGCGTGCATGGTTTACTGTGCTGTAGGCGGTGTTCAGCCTCAGTCAGAAACTGTATGGCGTCAGGCTAACAAGTACAAAGTGCCTCGTATTGCATTTGTGAACAAGATGGACCGTACCGGTGCCAACTTCTTCCGTGCTGTTGAGCAGATGAAAACCCGTTTAGGCGCTAACCCAGTGCCAATCGCTATTCCAGTTGGTGCCGAAGAGTCATTCGAAGGTATCGTTGACCTGGTGAAAATGAAAGCGATTATCTGGGATGAAGCGTCTCAGGGCATGAAGTTCGAATATGGCGATATTCCTGCCAACCTGGTAGATACCGCTAACGAATGGCGTGAAAAAATGGTTGAGTCAGCCGCTGAAGCGTCTGAAGAGCTGATGAATGAATACCTGGAAAACGGCGACTTGTCCGAAGACCAGATTCATGAAGCGCTGCGTATTCGTACCATCAACTGTGAAATCCAGCCAATGCTGTGTGGTTCGGCATTTAAGAATAAAGGCGTTCAGGCGATGCTTGATGCGGTTATTCGTTACCTGCCGGCACCAAACGACGTTGAAGCCATCAAGGGTATTCTTGATGACAGAGACGAAACTGTTGGTGAGCGTATTGCTTCTGATGACGAGCCATTTGCGGCACTGGCGTTCAAGATTATGAACGACAAGTTCGTGGGTAGCTTAACGTTTATCCGTGTTTACTCCGGTGTGCTGAAAGCTGGTTCTGCAGTATGGAACCCGGTTAAAGGCAAGAAAGAGCGTGTTGGCCGTATCGTATTGATGCATGCTAACGACCGTGAAGACGTTGAAGAAATCCGCGCTGGTGACATTGCTGCCTGTGCTGGTCTGAAAGACGTAACTACCGGTGATACCCTGTGTGATGAAGACCATATCATCACCCTGGAGCGCATGGTGTTCCCTAACCCGGTAATTTCCCTGGCTGTGGAACCTAAAACCAAGGCTGACCAGGAAAAAATGGGTATCGCTTTGGGCCGTCTGGCTAAAGAAGATCCATCTTTCCGTGTATGGACTGATGAAGAATCTGGTCAGACCATCATCGCCGGTATGGGTGAGTTGCACCTTGAAATTCTTGTTGACCGTATGAAGCGTGAGTTTGGCGTTGAAGCGAACATTGGTAAACCAATGGTTGCTTACCGTGAAACCATCAAGAAGGTTGTTGAGCAGGAAGGCAAGTTCGTGCGTCAAACTGGTGGTCGTGGTAAGTTCGGTCACGTATGGTTGCGTCTGGAACCGCTTGATCCTGAATCTGGCAAAGACTACGAGTTCGCTGAAGAAGTTGTGGGCGGTGTGGTACCAAAAGAATTCTTTGGTGCGGTTGACAAGGGTGTTCAGGAACGTATGAAGAACGGCGTACTGGCTGGTTATCCAGTTGTAGGCGTTAAAGCAGTTCTTTATGACGGATCTTACCACGACGTTGACTCCGACGAACTGTCGTTCAAAATGGCTGGTTCGTATGCATTCCGTCAGGGCTTCATGAAAGCTGACCCGGTACTGCTGGAACCAATCATGAAAGTTGAGGTGGAAACACCGGAAGACTACATGGGTGACATCATGGGCGACTTGAACCGTCGTCGTGGCGTGATTCAGGGTATGGACGACCTGCCTGGCGGTACCAAGCAGATTCGCGTTGAAGTGCCACTGTCAGAAATGTTTGGCTATGCAACTTCCATGCGTTCCATGTCGCAAGGCCGTGCAACGTATTCCATGGAGTTTGTGAAATACGCAGAAACTCCGCGTAACGTTGCTGAAGGAATTATCTCTAAATTCCAGTCTGGCGGTAAGAAAGGTGATGACGACGAATAAGTCGTTATTAGCTGAAAACCTATAATTTAATTTAAAAACCTACCAGCCCGCGATGTAAATAAAAAGGACGTCGCGGGTTGTATAAAGAGGAAGACATCATGGCAAAGGCCAAGTTTGAACGTAACAAGCCGCACGTTAACGTCGGCACCATTGGTCACGTTGACCATGGTAAAACCACACTGACAGCTGCCATCAGCTTGAACTGTGCAAAAGCTTACGGCGGTGACGTTAAGGCACTGTCTGAAATTGACTCTGCACCAGAAGAAAAAGCACGTGGTATTACCATTAACACTGCGCACGT
>JASLIR010000431.1 GCA_030152125.1 Alkanindiges sp. | reverse complement strand
CTTATAATAACTTACGGGCTTTAACCCTTAAGGCTTATTCGCCGCCCATCACACATTCAAAGTTGGTCGGGTCCTGCTGGCAACGCAACTTTTTCAACAAGTTGGACATTTTCTTGTTGTATACGCCATTATTTACAAACTCCAGGCGCATCTGCCGCATCAGGCGTAAATAACCCACCTGATTCTCTGCACTTACCGTAATCCAGCGACTTTCCGGCACGGCACGCTCATAACGGTTCAGGGTGTGCATGGCCATGTTTATGCGCCCGGCAAACCAGGTACGGCTTTGCTGGCCAAACCCGGCTGGAAACTTGTTTTTATTCAATACCACCACCGCAGTCATAAAACTGAGCGGGAATTTGATCACGCCACCATTGGCACCCATGGCACGGTAAATTTCCAGCGGCTCATAAGCCAGCGCCGGTGCCGGCAGAATATCAATCTGGCCATCACGGAACTTGTTTACCGCATTGTTATAGGTAATATAAACAGGCTTGCTGCCTACTTTCTTCACCATCGGCGCCTGGGAAGGATCAACCTCCAGCACACCTACCCGCATGCCTTCACTTTTCAGCAGATCGTTAATTTTTTTATCCTTGGTCACAAAGTAGGCCGAACCCAGTGGCAATACACCAGCCACTTCATTGCTGCCCTGCACCATGTCTGCGGCCAGCTTGGGATTGGCCATCAGGCTCAGGGCCATGCGGGCAATCGAATTACTGGGTACGGCACCCACAGCGCTTAGGGTGCTGGTAAAGGTGTTCAGTTCACGGGTGGCAAAGCCGGTTGCCATTACCCCATCACAACTACCCTTTTTATAATCGTTTACTGCATCCGACTCGGACTGGTAAACCTTCATGGAAAAATCCGTCACGCCCCAGCTTTTGGCAGCCAGCTGATAATCCTTTAAATGGTTAATCAGGTCGCCCGAAGTTCCCCCAACATCAAAGGTACATAATGTTTGTGCATGTAAAACAGTAGCTTGTGTTGCGCAAACAGCAGCAAACAAGACATGGGAAAGCTTGAAAATTTTGTTATTCACGGTTTCATCCCTGGATATCTCATCCAATAACTAAAAGACAGTGTGACTTTTAAAAGCGTGAGTAGTGTATCGAAGTTTTTTTTAATAGTGAACTGGTTAACTGACTGTTTTTACTGCATGGTTGCGCATTTTTTATGGAATATTTTTCTAAAGACTGCTAAATACCAGATTGACTAGATATGGTCACTGCATGTTCATATTTCTTCTATTTACTATAAATTTTTCACTTAAAACCAGTTGCGCTTAGCATTCACCCTTCCCGGCTCACATCCTTAATCCGGCCTTGCAACAATTTAATGACGCAGAAAAAAACATCAGGCAATAGCCTGATGTTTTTACTGTTGCAGATTCAAGCTGTGAATTACAGTTTTTCCTTGATGCTAATGTATTTGTACAAGGCACGCGAATCAACAATAAACTTGTTGCGCTGGGACTTGGTCAGTGCCGTTGGGGTCGCATGCAACTTGGTAGAGGTATCTGCTGTATGGGTAGGAGAGGTTAAGTTCTGGTTAGTTGATTTACTGGCAATGCTTAAACTCACATAGGTTTTGCCATCCAGCACAATACCAACATTGCTGGACAGGGTTAAACTGTTGTTAAGGTTGGACTGGGAGGAAATACGGTTATAGTTTGCATTATAATTAAAGTTTTCATGAAAATAAGTTTTAAACCCATTCAAGCAACTTGAGCCATTAATGGTGTTCAGGTCAAATGGGTCCTGGCCTGTAGGGCTGCCATATACTGAAACAAACGCTGAGAAATAGTCGGTAGTGGACGCCGGGTTACCTTCTACCGGAAACTTGATCAGGTAAATTTTATCGCTATCAAAAGCTGGCACTTCAAACTGCATAATCTGATATTTAACGCCAGCCACGGTAACGTTTGTACCTACCGCTACATCCTGCTGGGCCACTACCAGATTAGCCGCAAGTGCAGCCTGCTGGCTTCCCATCAACATTGCCGCAGCAACGGCAAGCGATCCATATAACTTTTTAGACATGTCCATCTCCGGTCTTAAAATTTCCCCAAGGGGTTTGTAAATCATTCACTCGTTTTTTGCGGCAGCAGCACTGCTTTTTTGCACGAGTAATGCACCTGTTTTGTACGATTATTGGTCAAGAATACCGCAAAGCAATTTGAAAAGTATTAGATTTTGGTAAATAAAGCATACAGTAAAATTAAATTTAAGCTAACAATGACGCATATTTACTTCAATATATTAAATTGTGCACATATAAAAAAGCGTATCAGTAATTACTGCTACGCTGTATAAATAGATTCCACCCCGGTATTACAGTTTTTCTTTAATAACCACATATTTAAACAGGGCACGGGAATCCACCAGAAACTTGTTACGCTGTGTACGGGTCAGGGCTGTTGGAGTAGCATGCAGGCTGTTTGAGGTATCCGCTATATGCCCTTCGCCGTATGCGCTTTGCTCCCTGTGTTTATTGGCAAGATTCACCGTGATATAAGTTTTAGCATCCAGTTGAATACCAACGACATTGGACAATCCCAAGCGATTATCAATAGCTGAATGGGAAGCGGGATAGCGGTAATAGCTTGCACTATACCCATAACCTTCAGCATAAAATGCCTTAAAGCCGCTTAAGCCGCTAGAAGCCACATTAATGGTGTTAGTCATATGCGCCGGTTGCGTTGTAAGACCAGCGTAAGATGGCATCGTGCCGCCAGAGCCAATCGACGTACTGGCACCATAAACAGAAATATAAGCAGTAAAGGAGGTAGTTGTGGATGCCGGATCACCATCTACCGGCAGCTTCACCAGATAAATCTTATCGCTGTCAAAAGCTGGCACTTCAAACTGCATAATCTGGTATTTAATCCCAGCCACGGTGATCAGTGTACCCACCGGCAAATCCTGCTGCGCCACTACCAGGTTGGCAGCCAGAACAGGCTGCATGCTCCCTATAAACAGTGCCGTGGCAACAAGCAGTGATCCATATAATTTTTTAGACATATCTATCTCCATTTCAAATTTTCCCTGCCGGGTCTGGTTTAAATCGTTCACTTATAATACAGGCAGCCATGTTGGCTTTTCAGGCAGACTAGCGCACATTTTGCATAGCCATCAAGCATAAAGCAGGTAAAACCATTAAAATCAATGTTTGCATACTCCGAACTAAAAGCTGCTAAGACTGCCCGGATATCCCGCGGTTTTTCCAGCACAGCCATTTAGCCCGACTATAAGGTTTAATTAAACTTAATACCCAGTCACATCTGGCCAGATGAAGCGGTGCCATTAAGCATAGTTTTTGTTCGACTGGTTCAAATTTTTTCCAAAAAGTATTAACTATTTTGATAAATCCAGTAATATAGGGCTGTCAGTAGGGTGTATATGGTCT
>JASLIR010000499.1 GCA_030152125.1 Alkanindiges sp. | reverse complement strand
CCCGGCTATGCAGGGCATTGGCGCCTAGCGTAGCAAGGCGGCTATCCAGCTTTTTGCCATGTCCGCAAAACTGGTCATAATTAGGGTCGCCCAGTGCCAGTACGCTGTAGTTCAGGTGTTCCAGCTTGCCATCAAAGCTGGACAGTTTTTCCCAGAACGGCTGGCCGTTGTCCGGTGCATCACCATCACCAAAGGTACTGCTGATGCACAGCAAGTGCTGGGTGTTACCCAGTTCATTGACCGGATAGGCCGCCATGTCATACAAGGCAACCTCACAGCCGGCGGTTTTTATTTTTTCGGCATAGCGTTGTGCCAGTGCCTCGCTGTTACCGGTTTGCGATGCCCACAACAAGGTCACCTTAGGTTTGCTGTTGCTGCCATCAGTTGTGCCATTGTCAGCTTGGGGTACATTGCCGATAGTTGCGCCAGCCACCTGTGTACGGGCAAACAGGCCAGCCAGCATACCATCCAGCCACAGTTTATTATTTGCACTTACCGGCGCATTGGTGGGCAGGGTGGGCACCTGGCCTTGCAGGTTGTCACTGTTTTGCAGGCCGGATAAAAAGCCAGCCAGATATAGTTTTTCCATATCGGACAGGACTGGTGTGCTGGTTTGAATACCTAAAGTGCTGGCAAAGGAGTGAAGCTTAGACATAGGGGTGCCCTCAAGGGAGGCGGATGCTAACGGTGTTGTTGTTGATGTATTGGTTGTGGTACTGCTGATGTTATTGCCTGCAGTGGGGGCGGCCTGTTTTAAGCTATCTGCCATTAGTAGTGCTTCGGTGGCGGCTACCGGCGCCAGAGCCACTGCGCAGAACTTGAATTCCGGCTGTTGCGAAATTGGGTCAATGGCATCATTGGTCACCGCGTTAATCGACAGTTCGTCCCCAAAAAAATCGTTCCAGTGGAAGGGGGCAAAGCAGTTGCCAGGCAATACCCGGTCGGTCACCACCGCAGGCAGCACAGCACGGCCACGGCGCGAGCGTACTTCTACCGGCTGCTTGTCCTTAATGCCCAGATTGCTGGCGTCTTCCGGGTTAATTTCCACAAAAGGCCCCGGGTTCAGCTTGTTCAGCATGGCAATCTTGCCGGTTTTGGTCATGGTATGCCACTGATGCTGCAAGCGCCCGGTATTCAGAATCAGCGGGAAATCCTCATCCGGCATTTCTGCCGGTGGCAGGTGTGGCCGGGCAAAAAATACCCCTTTGGCGCGTTCAGCCGGGAAAATCAGCCGGGGCTTTTTGCCCGTGTCATCTTCTAATAAGGATTGGCTAATGCCATTGTTGATATAGCGAATCGGGTGACGGTCAGTTTCGTCGTTTGATGGACAGGGCCATTGCAATGGTGTTTCACGCAGGCGCGCATGGCTGGCACCACGCAGGTCATAACCGGTTTTCGGGTTGCTGCAACGGGTAATTTCCTCAAACACTTCCGCCGCAGACTGGTAGCTAAATCCGGCGCTGTAGCCCATCTCGCAGGCAATACGGCTGATAATCTGCCAGTCCGGCAGGGCTTCACCCGGCGGTTCCACCGCTTTTTGCATCAGGGTCATGTTGCGTTCGGAGTTAATCATCACCCCTTCGGCTTCGGCCCACAGTGCACCGGGCAGCATGATATCGGCATAGCGGTTGGTTTCGGTATCTAAAAAGGCATCCTGGGTAATCACCAGCTCGGCACTTTGTAGGGCATCAATCACGGTTTGCCGGTTGGCGACGGTAGCCACCGGGTTGGTGCAAATCACCCAGCAGGCTTTAATCTCACCAGCGCGCATGCGCGAGAACATGTCGATGGTGCCTTGCCCCAATTTGGTGCCAAGTGTTCCGGCCGGGACTTGCCATAACTGCTCGATAAACTGGCGGTCTTTTTCCAGCAGCACGCTGCGCTGGCCGGGCAGGCCCGGGCCCATGTAGCCCATTTCACGGCCGCCCATGGCATTTGGTTGCCCGGTCAGGGAAAATGGCCCACTGCCCGGACGGCAGATTTTTCCGGTGGCCAGATGCAGGTTGCATATGGCATTGGTGTTCCAGGTGCCATGTGTGCTCTGGTTCAGGCCCATGGTCCAGCAGCTCATCAGCTCTTTGGCTTCGCCCATCCATTGCGCGGCTTTGCGGATGTCGGCCTCGGCAATGCCGGTTTGTTCGGCTACCACATGCGGTGGGTAATCTTCCAGAAAAGCCGGCATTTGCTCCCAGCCTTCGGTGTAGTCGCGAATAAACTCGGCATCGGTATGGCCGTTTTTCCATAACAGGTGCAGCAAACCGTTTAACAGCACCAAATCGGTGCCGGGTTTAATCTGCATAAACAGGTCGGCCTTGTCGGCGGTGGCATTGCGCCGTGGGTCCACCACAATCAGCTTGGCGCCGGCCTTTACCCGGTCCATCAGGCGTAAAAACAGGATAGGGTGGCAGTCGGCCATATTGGCGCCAATCACGAAGAAGGCATCGGCGTGGTCAAAATCCTGATAGGAACCCGGAGGGCCATCGGCTCCCAGTGACAGCTTATAGCCGCTGCCAGCACTGGCCATACACAGGCGCGAGTTGGATTCTATATTGTTGGTACCAATAAAACCCTTGGCCAGTTTATTAATTAAGTATTGGGATTCTATGGACATTTGCCCGGAAACATAAAAGGAAACGGCGTCCGGGCCATGGGTGTCAATCAACTGGCGTAAACGTTGTGCAGTCTGGCTAATGGCGGCGTCCATGCTGGTGGCAACACGTTCAGCCTGGCGGTTGCTGCGGCTATAGGCTTTTTCCATGCGGCCGGAGTTGCGTAATGCCTGATGGGCAGATGAGCCCTTGGTGCACAGACGGCCAAAGTTGGTGGGATGGTTTTTATCACCAGTCACTTTGGTCACTGCACCATTTTCGACCTGCAGGATCATACCGCAGCCTACGCCGCAGTATGGACACACCGTTTTGATTTCCTGTTTGGACATAAGCACATCACCCACCGACTACCAGTTGCCTGTTGCGGGCTGCACATCTTTATTTAGGTATAATTTTGAAATATATGGTGAAAATAAAAAACGGCCACCGATAATCCAGACATACCTGCCATGCCGTAGCTGCAATGGATGAGCTAAACCAGCATGGATTCAAGATGTGCAGGCACCGTTGACCGCATCATTCGTGCTTAGCGCTAAGCATCGACAGATATAACGATGCAAGTTTTATACCAGTTGGCAGGGTGGAGGATGAAATGAAGAGTTGGACTAGGCAGGGCCAAGGCATCAGCCTGCGATTCATTGCATAATTATAAT
>JASLIR010000369.1 GCA_030152125.1 Alkanindiges sp. | reverse complement strand
CAGGCCATTAATAATAGGCTGAATGGCAAATATGTGCTGGCAAACAATATAGATGCCAGCGCAACTGTAAACTGGAACCAGGGTTCTGGTTTTATGCCGATAGGAAGTAACTCGAAATATTTTACGGGGACTCTTGATGGTTTAGGGCACAATATTAATGGTTTAACGATCAACCGACCATCAACGGATAATGTTGGTTTAGTAAAATATGCGTCTCAAAGTACACTACAGAATATTGGTTTAATGAATGTTCAAATTAGAGGTAATGAACGCGTAGGCGGTTTGACTGGCTTTATTACTCAATCAAAAATAAGCAATAATCATATAACGGGTAATGTTAGCGGTACTTTCGCTGTAGGTGGGCTGATTGGCCTTGCTGACATGACAGCTATTGAAAATAGCCATACAAACACTAGAGTTAAAGGTGGGGGGAGTGTTGGTGGCTTGATAGGCATTTACCATAATAATATATACTCACCGCTCCTTAATTGTTATGCCACTGGTGATGTAACCGGTGATTCCAGGGTGGGAGGTTTAGTAGGAGAGAGTGATTCTTCTATTTGGTCCAGCTATACAACTGGTAATGTTATTGGGAATCTTAATACAGGTGGGCTGGTTGGTTATAATTTCAATGCTCAGATTTATAAAAGTTATTCTTCAGCCAATGTAACTGGTAAGTCTAATGTGGGTGGGTTAATTGGCTATGCATATATCCTTTCCGAGCTTAATAACAGTTATTCAACAGGAAAGGTAAAAGGTGGTTCTGCTGTAGGTGGTCTAATTGGCTATAATGATTATAGTTCCCGGCTACTTTATAGTTATGCAACCGGTAGTGTAACTGGTGGTTCCAATGTGGGGGGACTGGTGGGGCATAATTTTGATAACGCTTATATTGCTATCAGCTATGCAACAGGGAGTGTAAGCGGTAATTCTAGAGTTGGTGGGCTGGTTGGTTTTAATCAGTCGGCTGAAGTTAACTGGAGTTATGCAACTGGAAAGGTAACGGGTGGCTCTGAAGTGGGTGGGCTTATTGGGAAAAATAGTCGGTATGAGTATAGTAGTGAAGATGCTTTAGCCCAGAACAGTTATTGGGATATACAGTCTAGTGGGCAATCCTCCGGTATTGGAACAAATACAGGCACTGTTAAACTGGTGACTGGTCTTAACAGTGTACAGTTTAAAAACCTGGCCAGCTTTGCCAACTGGGGTAACAGCATTAATGCACAAGGCGGTACAGGCAGTACGTGGCTTATTTATGAAGGGCAAACAGCACCTTTATTAAGGGATTTCCTGAAGCCGGTAGATGTAGTGATTGGCAACACCAGTAAAACCTATGATGGCCTTGCCTTTAAAGGTGGCAGTTATAGCCTGTCCGACCCTTCGGCTATATTACAGGGCAGCCTCAGTTATAGCGGTAATGCGCAGGGCGCACGCAATGCCGGAACTTACACTATTAGCGGCAGTGGCTTATATTCCGGGCAGCATGGTTATGACATACGTATTGTGGATGGCAGCTTGGCTATTGATAAAAAGTCATTGACCATCAGTGCTGTGCCGGACAGCAAGGTATATGACGGCAAGCTAAGCTCTGTTGGCAAACCAGTGGTAAGCGGTCTGGTAGATGGTGACCATATTGTCCTGTTAAAGCAGGCGTATAGTGATAAGAATGTGGGTACTGGTAAAACCATTCGTGTGGATGATGGCTACCTAATCCGTGATAAAAATAACGGCAATAACTATGCCGTGACGGTACTAGATAACACCAGCGGCGTGATTACCCCCAAGGCATTGACGATTAGTACCGTGGCCAATAGCAAGGTTTATAATGGCAATGTGAGCGCTGCTAATAAGCCAAAGGTAACTGGCCTGGTAGCGGGTGATTCGGTAAGTGGCTTATTTGAACAGTATGAGACCAAAGAAATTGGTACTGGCAAAAAGCTGCTGATTAAATCCGGTTATGTGGTGCAGGATGGTAATAGTGGCGGCAATTATGTAGTGACCGAGCAAACCAGCACTGACGGGGTGATTACGGTACATTGATAGATTGTTAAGTAAAACCCGCGCAAGTCGCGGGTTTTTTTACGCCTGCTATCAAATGGTGGTGGGGCTGTTATCAGAAAAATTTCTATGAAAATTCAAGCGGTTAAATTTATCCTTTAATCCTGCCTTAACTTGTTTTTTACCGCCTTACATTGCACAATCAGCCTGATTTCAAGTTTTAAAATAATTATTTTTATCATCAATGAAGGTTTGGGGAAGCTGGGATGAATCGTGCATATAAACTGGTATGGAATACCGTATCAAGCAGTTGGGTTGTGGCCAGTGAACTGGCAAAAGGGGCTAAAAAATCCTCCAGTAAGGGGCTAAAGCTGGCGTTGTTATTGTCCGGTATGGTGACTGCTGGGGCAGTACATGCAGCCATTGCCAGTAATGCCCTGCCCAGCGGGGAAATGATTTTTGATGGCAGTTCTACGATAGACCGCAGCGTGGCGAATCAACTGACGGTGAACCAGACAGCCAGTTTTACCAACATTCTGTGGAACAGTTTTAATGTGGGTAAGGATGCCAAGGTTATTTTCAACCAGCCTTCTGCCAGCAGTGTTGCCTTAAGTAACGTCCTGGATGGCAATCCTTCAGAAATTCTCGGCCAGGTGCAGGCCAACGGCAAGTTTTACCTGGTGAATCATGCCGGGATTACCTTTGGTGTCGGCAGCCAGGTGAATGCATCCGCCATTGTGGCGGCTACCGCAGGTTTCACTGGTGCTAACAATACAGGTACTAATATTGATTTTGGCATCAATGCAGGTACCTCCATTAATAACTATGGCACGCTGACGGCAACCGCAGGTGATGTTATTTTAATTGCCGATACCATTATCAATGTGGGTACGATTAGCGCCACTGGCGGTAATGTGTATGCCATTAACGCCGAAAAAATCAACCTGCAAACTGAACCCACAATTACCACAGCCTCCGCCACAACAGGGCTGATCAGCAACAGCGGTGTTATTCAGGCCACACAGGTAAGCAGCGTAGGCGGCAAGATTCTGCTGACTGGGGATACCAGCCAGGCTAGCAGCCAGATTCAACTGGCCGGTACGCTTGCAGCAGACAGTACCAGTGTGACTGGTCGTAGTATTGATTTTAACGGCACGCTGGACATCAACGGCAGCAGTCATGCACTGGCTTTAACATCAACGAATGCCTACAGCCTGAGCAATGCGGCCAAAGTAAACCTGAATGGTAGTGCTGCCGCGTTTAGTGCCAATGGCGATGCCTATACGGTGGTGCATGACTTAAGCCAGTTCCAAAACCTGAATAGCAATAAGAGTGGTAAATATGTAGTGGCTGCCGATATTGACGGTGCCAGTGCAAGCTTCACCCGGATTGGTGATCCTACCCTTGCCTTTAGCGGCGTTGTTGACGGGCTGGGGCATAAGGTTTCCAACCTGAATATTGGACAAAGTGGTATGAACGCTGTGGGGCTGTTTGGCGTTACCAGTAATGCAACCCTGCGCAATATTGGGGTGCAAGGGCTGAACGTGACTGCCCGCAACCAGGTTGGTGTACTGGTTGGTAGCATGCAGGGTGGTTCCATCAGCAACAGTTATGCCTTTGGCAATGTATCCAGAAATGGGGCCAATGGTTCATATTATGGCGGTGGGCTGGTTGGCCAGTTGCAGGGTGGTTCCATTAGTAACAGCTATGCCGGTGCCACAGTGACCAGCGGTTCGGGCCAGAATGTGGTCAGCAGCATTGGCGGGCTGGTTGGCTATAATATTGGCGGCAGCATTAGCAACAGCTATGCAACCGGTGTGTTGCAGTCCACACAGGATGTGGGCAGTATTGTGTTTGGCGGGCTGGTAGGCACCAGTAACGGTGGCACTATTAGCAACAGCTATGCGGCTGGGGTAGTGAATGACCAGTCCAGTGGCATCGGCGTGACCAAGGGTGGTCTGGTAGGCGCTGCTCTGGGTGGGCTAACTACAAATAACAGTTACTGGAACAAGGATGTAACCGGTTTAGCCACAAGTGCCGCAGGTACTGGCCTGACGACAGCCCAAATGAAGCAGCTTTCCAGCTTTACTAACTGGAGTATTGATGCAGATGGTGGTACGGACAGCATCTGGCGTATTTATGAGGGCAGTACAGCGCCACTGCTGCGCAGCTTCCTGAAGTCGTTAAATATGACGGTGAACAACAGTGACAGCAAAACCTATGACGGTACGCAATATTCTACAGCCAGCTCGCTGGATTATGTGATTAACAGTAGCGGTTATGACAACACTAAACTGCTGGGAACGGCAGTGCTGGGCGGCACTGCACTGGGCGCGCGTAATGCGGGTAGCTACACCTTTGATGTGGGTGGCCTGTACTCTGTACAGGATGGCTATGACTTTGTGGTGAGTAAAGGCACGCTGAATATTGCTAAAGCGAGTCTGGTGATCAGTTCTGCTGATGTGAGCAAGATCTACGATGGTACAACGGCTGCGGCTGGCAGTGCGGTGGTTATTGGTGGTACACAACTGTTTGGTAGCGATAGCATTAGTGGTGGCACATTTGCCTTTGATAATAAAAATGCGGGTAGCAACAAGCATGTATCCGTGTCCGGGGTGACAGTGAACGATGGTAATGCGGGCAATAACTATACGGTAAGCTATGCCGACAATACCGATGGCATGATTAACAGGGCCGGGTTGAGCATTACGTCTACTGATGTAACCAAAACCTATGACGGTACACGTAATGCGGTTGCCAGCGCGGTGATTACTGGTGGTACCCAGCTGTTTGGTAGCGATAGCATCAGTGGTGGTACCTTCGAGTTTGACAGCAAGAATGCCGGGGTGCCGAATGCCATCCTGACTTCCGGGGTAACGCTGAATGATGGTAACGGTGGTAATAACTACAATATTAGTTATACCGAGAACAGCAACGCAGTGATTAACAAACGCCTGTTAACCCTGACAGCCACCGCAGCCAGCAAGGAATATGATGGTAATGTACGTATTGAGGGCAAGCCGCTGATTAGTGGCCGCCAGCGTGGTGACAGCATTAGTGGCTTAAGCCAGTCCTTTGCCGACAAAAATGCAGGCACAGGCAAAACCGTGCTGGTGAATGGCGGTTTTGTGATTAATGATGAAAATGGCGGCAACAACTACACCGTAGTGCTGGTGGACAGTCATGGTGGTGTGATTACACCTAAAGCCCTGACCATTAGTACCGTGGCAAATACCAAGGTATATGATGGTGGCCTGACCTCTGCCAGCAAGCCTGTGGTGGCTGGTTTGATTGTGGGTGACCGGGTAACTGGCCTGTTCCAGCAGTACGAAAGCAAAACCGTAGGTGAGAACAAAAAACTGCTGGTTAAAGCGGGCTATGTGCTGCAGGATGGTAACGGTGGCGCTAACTATGCAGTGACCGAGCAGGGCAGTAATGATGGCGTGATTACCGTGCATTGATATTAGGTTTTTTTGATTTCCTGTAGATAGTAAAACCGCCGCAATTGGCGGTTTTACTTTTTAAATGACGGTTTACTGGTAAATGGTTTTAGGGAAGTTAGAGAGCAGCATCATTAGGTCGGCTTGGCGGTGTGTAGAGGTTTTTTTAAAAATTGAGCGCATCTGTTTTTTTACAGTATCAATTTCTACATAGTGCTTTTGGGCAATTTCCTTTGGCAAATAACCTTCCACAAGCGCTACTGCTACTTTGTATTCCGCCGGGGTCAGGTCAAATGCGGCATTAAGCAGTTGCATGTCAATGATGGGGCTAAGCTTGGGGCAGTAAAATGTCAGCATCACCAGCGGGCGGATGCCAAAGGTTTTAATTTCCTGTTCGGAAGCAAGCAGGGTGGCAAAAATATACAGGGTTTCATTTTCATCACCCTGTAGCTTGATACAGTTGTCGTTTAATAGCTGGGTGGGGTCAAGCTGTTTGCTGCGATATAAATGTTCCAGTGCCTGCAGGTTCTCCTGTAGGCGGGTGTGAAAAGGTTCCTGGATAACCAGCTGGCCATCTTCAATTGTAATGAGGCGGGTAATTTCCAGTAAGCGGTTAACGGCTGTATTGGTGTGTACTATTGCACCGGCAAGATTAAGCAGCGCAATGGGTTGCGGCATTTTATTAATTAGTGCATAACCGGCAATACTGTTATTGGAAAACTCGTACAGTTGGCGCTGCAGATGCACCATACGCTTAAAGTGTGGCAGTAAGCGGTCTAGAAAATTCATTTGATCACTGTTGAGCGGCTGTTCCCGTTCGGAAGTATGTATTGCCAGAATGACACATAGTTTTTCGTCCAATAACAGGTTGTGAACCGCTACATAGCGAAAATTGATGGGCAGCAGGATTTCCTGAAATAGCCTGGACTGCTGTACAAAGGCTTCATCCAGATGATGATGACATTGATACCAGCCCTGTCGCTCCGGCCTGAGTACTTCGCCCCAGCGCGGGTCGCTACTTATTGGAAAATGCAGATATAAAACCTGGGAAAGCGCCTGGGTAACGTCATCAATATCTCCACCGCCTGCCATATACGACAGTGCCTGATAGTTAAGATCCAGCGCTTCAATTTGTACATAGGTGACATTGAGGAGGGTAGCCAGTTTTTTTGCCAGGGCAGGCCAGCTTTCCGGCTGTTCTACCACATGATAGATCTGGTCTACCAGTTGATCATAATCTGCTGCCAGAATGTCCATGATTACCTGCTTATTACTTGCAATTAGGCCAAGCCATTTTTGTTGGAGTTACTCGCCCTTTGGTTGTTTTAAAGGGCATATGCTTAGTTGCGCCATTGCAATCATGCTCATAAATATACATGACTTTGCGTGGAGACTGCATACTTAAAAGTTAAAACTAACAGGACATTTTAGTTTTTATTAAGTAATGTATTGCCTGTTATTGAATATCTTGAAAATTCATGTCTAAACATAGGAAATAGCTATATTTATTCCCCTTTTGGGGAATGGACAGCACACCATAAAAAGAGCAAATTACATAGGTGCATATTAACAAAAAATGAGGCGAACGCGATGAATCATGCATATAAACTGGTATGGAATACCGCACAACAGGCATGGACTGTCGCCAGCGAACTGGCAAAGGGCAAAACAAAATCATCGGCTAAAAGTTTAAGGGTTGTGCTGGCCTTAGTAGCGGGTTTGGGGACTGCTGGTGTGCAGGCTGCACCAGCCGCCAATGCCTTGCCAAGCGGAGAAAGTGTAGTAACAGGCAGTGCTACTTTTGACCGTAGCGTGACCAATCAACTGACGGTGAACCAGGCGGGCAGCAAACTGATTACCAACTGGAGCAGTTTTGATGTAGGCAGTAGTGGCAAGGTAATTTTTGCCCAGCCGGAT
>JASLIR010000322.1 GCA_030152125.1 Alkanindiges sp. | reverse complement strand
GGCCAGTGGCCTGCTATCCAAGCAGGTTGAGCGCAGCAAGCTAACCCCGGCTAAAATGGGTGAAGTATTGTCCCGCATCCGCCCTACCCTGAGCTACGATGAGTTCAAGGAAGTGGACATTGTGATTGAAGCAGTGACCGAAAATCCGAAAGTGAAAGAAGCCGTACTGGCTGCCACTGAAGATGCGGTACGCGACAACACCATTATTGCGTCCAACACCTCTACCATCTCCATTACCCGCCTGGCTAAAGCGTTAAAACGCCCGGAAAACTTTGTGGGTATGCACTTCTTCAATCCGGTACACATGATGCCTCTGGTAGAAGTGATCCGTGGTGAAAAGTCTTCTGACGAAGCAGTAGCAACCACCGTTGCACTGGCACAAAAAATGGGTAAAACCCCAATCGTTGTAAACGACTGCCCGGGCTTCCTGGTTAACCGTGTACTGTTCCCTTACTTTGGCGCGTTTGACCTGCTGATTAAAGACGGTGCCGACTTCCAGCAAGTTGACAACGTAATGGCCAAGTTTGGCTGGCCAATGGGTCCTGCCTACCTGATCGACGTGGTTGGTCTGGACACTGGTGTACATGGTGCACATGTGATGGCTGAAGGCTTCCCTGACCGCATGAAGCCGGACTACAAGGGTGCAATCGAAGTTCTGTACGAAAACAAGCGTTTCGGCCAGAAGAACGATGTTGGTTTCTATGCTTACAAGCTGGACAAGAAAGGCAAGAAAGCCAAGACTGTTGACCCGGAAACCTACAACCTGATCGCCTCTACCGTTACTGGTGAGAAGCGCGAGTTTGATAATCAGGAAATCATCGACCGCATGATGATTGCACTGGTTAACGAAACTGTACGCTGCCTGGAAGACAACATTGTTGCTACCCCGGCAGAAGCAGATATGGCCATGATCATGGGTATCGGTTTCCCTCCATTCCGTGGTGGCCCGTGCCGTTATGTAGACCAGACTGGCGTTGCCGAGTTTGTAGCATTGTGTGATAAATACGCTTCCCTGGGCAAAGCCTACGAAGCGCCACAATTGCTGCGCGACATGGCAGCTAACAACAAGAAATTTTACGGTTAAGGAGCTGCGTGCATGAGTACTTTAAACCCACGCGATGTCGTGATTGTTGATGGCGTTCGCTCAGCAATGGGCAAATCCAAAGACGGTATGTTCCGCAATGTACGTGCTGACTCTTTATCTGCCGAGCTGGTGCGTGCGCTGGTTCGCCGTAACCAGTTTGACCCGAACGAAGTTGAAGACCTGATCTGGGGCTGTGTAAACCAGACCCTGGAGCAGGGCATGAACATTGCCCGCAACATCGGTTTGCTGGCTGACCTGCCTAAAACCGTTGCTGGCCAGACTGTTAACCGTCTATGTGGTTCTTCCATGCAGTCCCTGCATACTGCTGCGGCGCAAATTGCAACTAACCAGGGTGATATTTTCATCATCGGTGGTGTGGAGCACATGGGCCACGTTGGCATGATGCACGGTATCGACCTGAACCCGGAAGCTTCCAAGCACTACGCCAAAGCGTCCAACATGATGGGCCTGACCGCAGAAATGCTGGGCCGCATGAATGGCATCACCCGTGAACAGCAGGATGCGTTTGGTGTTGAATCGCACCGCCGCGCCTGGGCTGCCACACTGGAAGGCCGTTTCAAGAACGAAATCGTTGGCATCGAAGGCCACGACAAAAACGGTTTCCGTGTACTGTGCGACATCGACGAAGTGATTCGTCCGGACGCCAGCCTGGAATCCTTTGCGTCACTGCGTCCGGTATTTGACCCTAGCAAGGCTGGTACAGTAACTGCTGCTACCTCCTCTGCATTGTCTGACGGTGCTTCTGCCATGCTGCTGATGAGTGCTGAACGCGCTCAGGCGCTGGGCTTAAAACCACGTGCTGTGATTCGCTCTATGGCGGTTGCTGGCTGTGACGCGGCGATTATGGGTTATGGTCCTGTACCAGCTACCCAGAAAGCCCTGAAACGCGCTGGCCTGAGCATTAACGACATTCAAACCGTTGAGCTGAACGAAGCATTTGCTGCGCAGGGCTTGTCTGTACTGAAAGCATTAGGCTTGATCGACAAACAAAACATCGTAAACCACAACGGTGGTGCGATTGCGCTGGGTCACCCGCTGGGCTGTTCCGGTGCGCGTATTACCACTACCCTGCTGAACGTGATGGAACAGCAAGACACCCAAATCGGTCTTGCTACCATGTGTATCGGCCTGGGTCAGGGTATTGCGACCATTATCGAACGCGTATAACGCACAATTCGGTAACATGAAAAATCCCCGCTTTATGCGGGGATTTTTTATTGCGAGACATTTAAAAAAATCAACACCTAGAATTGGTTTGGCGAAAGATTAGAGGTTTCCAGATTACCGTTACTTTGCAAAATCAATTCAATGGTGTGCCCTGAATAGTCATTACCCGTAAAGGTAAAATTGAAAATATCATCCGCTTTGGCATAACCTGTATCAGCACCAAACAAATGATCTAAGCCATACCATTGTTGACCGTAGGCATACTTAATCACATAACTCCCAAGCGGAACTTTTGTATTCAGCGTTTCACCAGAGCGTATAAAAAAATTTGCAAGCGGTGCATGAGTATAAGCATCTTCGATTTTTATCAAATAATGGTGACCCAGCGCGACTTTTATTTCTAAAGGCGCAACGCCTTGTAAATCTGGCGTATCTGTATCCCCTGTCAATGGGAGTGGTTCTGTCGTTTCTACAATATTTGCTTGGGCTTCTGTTGCTTCGACTGGAGCATCCCATACAGGAGCTGGTTCATTTACCATTGTTGTTGTATCAACAGGTTGAGAGTAGACATAATCTCTTGCCTGTTTTTCTTTGTATATATGAATTACAGCAGCAATTACCCCCACAGCTAATATTACAAAAAATATTTGAGCGAACAAACGCCATTTTTTGTCGATAAATATTTTTATCGCATTTAGTAATCTGGAAATTAACTTAAATGGAAATGTGATTAAGCTGATCACTAAGCTTTTAATTATGGTTAATAGTTCACCATCAATATGAATCGTAATTGCCTTAGCATCATGCTTCATATTACTCGATTGATATTGTTGTTTGTCTCGCGCTGCTTTTTGATTCAACTCCTGATCAGTTAACCAGCGGTCATAGGCAGCTCGCTTTACAGAATTAGACAATACCTCATAAGCCTCATTAATTTGTACCATAAGACGAATCGCTCCTGGGTCACCAACATTACGATCTGGATGGTGTTTTTGAGCAAGACTTTTATAGGCTGCTTTTATTACCTCTATCGGTGCATGTCGATGTACTTTCAGCGTATCGTAATATGTATTTAAGCTCATGTTTAGACTACTATTTTATTTATAAACTTTGGTTTGGGCGGACGAGTTTTTTGGTTTTTGTTGGCGGTGCTGGTATTGATGGTGAGGGGGCGACATAAGTAGGAATGGGTGCAACGTAATGAGGCTTGGCTACTTTGGGCTGGTATGACTTTTTCGACTGGCTCACTTTTTCTGTAGCAAGCAGATCATCTAATTGCTCTTGGGCTTTTTCTCGTGCAACTTTATCATCTGATGCAATGGCTTTTTTATACCATTTAATCGCCTGTTGGTTACTTTGGGAAACACCCTCT
>JASLIR010000300.1 GCA_030152125.1 Alkanindiges sp. | reverse complement strand
TGATGGCTTTGCTTTATATTGCTAATAAACATCCATCCAGAATGCCATTGTGCATTCTGGATGCTTTAAAACTCCTTCTTAAAATAAAAATAATTTATATATATACATATTAAAAATGTATTTAATTAATTTTAAACCTGCCGATAAGATGATTTGAACACAATGAACATGAGATAGCCCATGGCTAAAATACGTATTATTTCCCCGCATTTTACTGACCCCAGCAGCAAAATTGAGGCTGATCTGGATGCCTACCTCGGCAACCTGCAACAACAGGGGCTGGACGTATCCTTCCGTACCTTAAGGGTAGGCCCAGCCTCCATTGAAAATGAAGTGGATGCCGCACTGGCGGTGCCGGGTATTCTGGAACAGGTGGTGCAGGCAGAAAAAGATGGCGTGGATGCTGCCATTATTTCCTGTTTTGGCGACCCCGGCCTTATTGCCGCACGGGAAATCAGCAATATTCTGGTACTGGGGCCGGGGCAAACGTCCATGCATGTGGCATCCCTGCTGGGGCATCGTTTTAGTGTGATTTCCGTAGTGGAGTCAGTACGGCCACTGATTGAAAATATTGCCAGGCAATATGGCGTGCATGAACAGCTGGCATCGGTACGGGTGATTGATATTCCGGTACTGGATATGCTGCATGACATCAACCTATTAAATGATGCACTGGCAAGGCAGGCTATTCTGGCCGTACAGCAGGATAAGGCCGATGTGATAGTACTTGGCTGTACCGGCTTTTTAGGTACCGCCGAAGCAGTAACTACGCAATTAAAAGCGGCGGGAATTGATGTGCCGGTGATTGACCCGGCACCGACCAGCATTGCCATTGCACAGGCACTGGTGAACCTAGGCTTTAAGCACAGTGAGCGCTTATATGGTTTTAATGCCAGTAAGCCCAGCAAAGGCTACGATGTGTTGTTTACAAGTCTTAGACAACCTTTATCTGCAGTCGCACCCTTTTAAAAATATAGCCATGTATCTAGGGTCTGTTGACAATTCAGGTGCGGTTGCGCCAGTGGACGTTTTTTAGGCGATGCAAGGCATGAATTGCAATATTTAGTCATTCTAAATGAGCAATTCATAACGCAGCAGCGCCAAAAAACGTCCCTGTCCTTTCAGGTTGTGGCTAAAATTGCCCCAAACTTCGTTGTGAAACTTGGTAAGGGCTTGCCATTGCCTGCGTTTCACGCCTTGTTTGAATCAATTTTAGCCGACAACGCAGTCCGCATATGAACTGTCAGCAGACCCTAACTCCTGTTGACTTATGCTTCCTGCCTGTATTGCTGTACCAGCACCACGTTAGCGTGGTGCTTTTTTATGCCTGTATTTCAATAAGTTCAATTGCTATAAGAGTTTTTATGGCAGCTATATGTGAAAAGCAGATAAATTCTTACAAGATTAAAATAAAATATTTTTATATAAGAGTATGCATAAAATGTATTTTTATTATGATTAAGACCTGCTTAATATAAGCCTGAAGCAGCAACGATGCTGCATACAAGACATGGGCACCTGAATACAAGTATGGCTGAACTGTTGTGTCGCTAGCCCCTAACTTAAGAGAAACAGGATAAAGAATTATGTTTCAATCCACCACCGTGACGGATCTAAACCATCAGCACATTCTGAATGTGATTCAGGGTAAGGCTTTTGGTTTGCATATTCAGGGCTTTGCCTCCGCAGAAATTGTGCAGCGCGCCAAGGATTCCCTTTACCCGTTCCAGCAGCAAACCATGCTGGATAACAAAACTGAATATGTACGGGTGGGCAAGGCGTTTATTGAGGTAAAAAGCGCGGAAGACCGCCAGCAGTACCATGCCGTAGCGCGCAGCAATATCCAGCTGATCCGCAATGCCTTTAAGCCCTATGCATCACCTATTGATGAGTTTCGTTTGCTGCTGGACGAAGTATGGTCAGCGGGTGCCCGCCTGCTACAGATTGACGGGCAAAAATGTTTTGTCGGCGTATGCCGTTTTCAGCGTAGCGGGGTGGATTTAATTCCGCATACCGATAATTTAACCCGTAATGCACCGCCACAGGATGAGCCATTGCTCAAGCAGTTATCCGCCAACATTTATCTGGAGATTCCAGAGGAAGGTGGCGAGCTAGAGATGTGGAATATTGAGCCCAGCGAAGAAGAATACCGTCAGTTGCAGGGTGAAAAAGGCTATGGCCTTGACCGTGACATTTTGCCAGCACCAGCCGCTGTGATTAAGCCGCAACCCGGCGACCTGATTTTACTCAACCCGCGTTTTATTCATGCCGTACGTCCATCAAGTTTGAGCCACCGTGTCACCCTTAGTTCGTTTGTAGGGTACTTTGGCGAAGACAAACCGTTAGCTTACTGGAGTTAAGGAGACAACAATGACTGTTATTAGTGAAATAAATTTAAAAGCCTATTTCAACAAAGGCGGCGAGGAACACGATTTTCATGGCAAGCGCTGTGTACTGGCAATCAGTGTGGGGCAGGATTACCACGAAGACCAGCGCCTGTATTCTGCCATCCATTTACTGAATGAGTCCGGCTTTTCACACTGTAAAGTAGTGGTGGCGGACACCCTGCAACGGCATAATGTGGATGCCAGCAGCACTGCCGAAGCGCTGGCACTGTCGCAACAGGCAGGTCATAAGTGGCTGGAGCGCAATGCAGCGGCCATTGCCGGGCTAAAAATGGATGTGCAGATTACCCGCTGGATTGAGGAGCTGTCTGACCCTAAATATTCCGAGTGGCGGCGCAAGGTAGAGCACAAGCTGCATGAGTCTGAGGGCTTTCGTGGGGCCATTGATTCCACCATTGATGTATTTATTGAGCGCCTGAAACTGCGTGACCCGGATGCCGACATTGAGGCCGCTGCTGCCAAGTGCCGCGAATACATTATTGAGGAAATTCCAATCATCATGCCGCTGTGGGCTGAACAGGGTTATGACTACGTGATTTACCCGCAAAAAATGACCGATGCCATGGCCGCCAGTCGCAGTCATTTTGTGGAACCTTTCCTGCCGGAACGGGTACGCTGGCTACCACTCAAGTTTAAAAAGCGTGGTCAGCCGATTCCTTTTGGTGGTGGCACACTAAACCCTGCTTTTCAGCGCCCGGTTAATGCCACTTCGGTTATCCGTGGTCTGGCTGTCTGATATTGCTGTGCAGGCTATCTAACATACACTGTCATACAGCAGGCCGAGAGATTCGGCCTGCTGTTTAGCATCAGGTTTAAACAGGTAATTTATGGCAAAGCGGCAGGATCACATACGCCTTGGGGCGTTTTTATCCGGGGCGGGCAGTCATCTGGCTGGCTGGCGCCACCCGGATGCACAACTGGATGCCGCATTTGATATCCAGCATTATGTCCGCTATGCGCAATTGCTGGAACAGGCAGGTTTTGATGCGCTGTTTATGAATGACAACTTTGAGCTGGGTTCATTACAGCCCGAATTACTATCCCGCAATACCCATACCTCGCGCTGGGACCCCTTAACCGTTTTGCCCGCACTGGCGATGATTACCAGCCGTATCGGGCTTATTGGAACAGTGAATACCAGCTATAACGAACCATTTAATGTGGCAAGGCGTTTTGCCTCGCTGGATGTATTAAGTAAAGGGCGTGCAGGCTGGAATGTGGTGACTGCGCTGGGTGGTGGCGAGAATTTTAACCTTGAAAGCCATTTGGCACATGATGTGCGTTATGCCCGGGCCGAAGAGTTTGTGGATGTGGTGAGCGGTTTATGGGATAGCTGGGCCGGTGATGCCTTTATCCGTGATAAAAGTAGCGGGCAGTGGGCGGATGCCAGTAAGTTAAGGCTATTAAGCCACCGGGGCGCACATTTTTCGGTGCGTGGTCCTTTGAATACACCACGCTCAGCACAGGGCAGGCCGGTGATTGCCCAAGCTGGTTCTTCCGGGGAAGGCATGGCGCTGGCTGCCCGCACCGCAGAGCTGGTATTTACTGCCCAGCAGGAGCTGGCAGCCTCACAGCAGTTTTATCAGGATTTAAAACAGCAGGCAGCAGCTTATGGCCGTTCGGCAAATGATGTATTGGTTTTGCCGGGTATTTCTACCGTGGTGGGCAGGTCACGGCAGGAGGCACAGGAAAAATATGAGCAACTGCAGCAGAACCTTGACCCAGTGGTAATTTTTAACAGTATTTTATCCTATATTGATATTAAACTGGATATTTCTGCTCTACAACAGGATCGGTCTCAACTGGATCAGCCGGTACAGCTGGCGGCTTATATTCCCACCACACAATCGCACCAGAGCCGGCAAAAACTGGTACTGGACTGGATTAGAAAGCATAAGCCGACCTACCGTGAACTGCTTTACCATATGGGTGCGGGCGGCCACCGCACTTTAATTGGTACCCCAGAAGAGATTGCTGATGACCTGGAGCAGTGGTTTGAAAACCATGCCGCAGATGGTTTTATGCTGCTGTTTAGCCATTTGCCCACCGCGCTGGAGGATTTTACCAGTTTGGTAGTGCCGGAGCTGGTGCGTCGCGGTCTGTTCCGCAAGGAATATACCGGACAGACTTTAAGGGAACATTTGGGCTTAAAACCTCTTAACAGCGTGTAGTCAGTCTTGTTTATGCACGGAAAGAACCTTTAACGGTTCTTTTTTGTTTTTATGTGATTTGATTTATGAAAAGTGTAAAAGGTTTAAAAAGGCTTACCAACGGTAAAAGCTGGCCCGGTTTTTAGTTCATAATAGTACATAGGAAATTAATGACTTCAGTTTGAATGATTTGGCTTGATAATTGTGAGGGAACAAAGGTGAGAAACTGGACAGTGCCATTGCTGGCTGTGCTTGTTGCGATGAGCACAGGAAGCGCCTATGCAACAGTTTATAAAACAGTCGATGCCGCAGGTAATACGGTTTATAGCGATTCGCCATCTAAAAATGCGAAAGTGGTTGATTTACCGCCGTTATCCATTGTGCCAAGCCTTAATCCGGCAGAGCTAAACCAACCTGCACAGGCTGCTAATGCAGCACGGCCTACGCAATACCGGCTTAACTTTGTGTCGCCGTTAAATGATCAGGCAATTAGAAAGCCGGAGCCACTGGAAGTAAGTGTTGAGGTGAGCCCGGCGCTGGCGGATGGTGACAGCATGGTTATTTTACTGGATGGTAAACTGATAGGTGCCGGGGCTGGTGCCAGCGTGGATACTGAAAATGTGGACCGTGGTACGCACCAGCTTACCGCACGTGTGAGTTCTGCACGCGGGCAGGTTATCAGTGAGAAAAGCATTAGCGTAAATATTCAGCAGAGCAGTGTGAATTCACCCGCTAATCAGGCCAAGCAACCTAAGCCAGGCAAAAAATAATCCTTAGAAAACGGGCAGGCATCCCTAAGATGTCTGCCCTTAATTTTAAAAACTAATTCTATGAAAACTCATCCAGCGCGGCTTTAATTCTTTCAGCCAGCGCCTTAATTTTTTCCTGATCGCCCATTTGGCTGGCATGGCGTCCCAATTGATGGATTGAGCCGGGTACCAGATGGAAATGGATGTGCGGTACGGTTTGGCCCGCCGAGCTGCCATTCAGTTGCATCAGTACGATGCCTTCTGCATTCAGGCCCTTTTTAATGGCATTGCCAATTTTTTGCACCACATTAATGGTGTGCGCTGCTGCTTCCGGGGAAAGATCAAGTAAGGTTTCTGCCGGCTCTTTGGGGATCACCAGGGTATGACCTTCTGCCTGCGGCATAATGTCCATAAATGCCAGTGCCTTGTCATCCTCATACACCTTAATGCATGGCAATTCGCCTCTTAAAATTCTAGCAAATATATTTTGGTCATCGTATGCCATGATTTTGTCCCTGCTTTAATGCTGAATGATGTATTGGTTAATGACCTAAGGTCTGAACCGGAAAAACTGCCTTAGCTTAATTCAACCTTTGTCCAGCTTTCCAGTAGTTTAATGCCTGCAGAAAAATCGCTATCCACGGGAGAGGTATCACTGGACGCGCGGTACAGGCTTTGGGTTAAAGCCAGCAGGGGCGCTGGCAATTTGGCGCTATGCACTAAATCCAGTGCAATACCAGCATCCTTGGCCAGCAGGTTAAGGGCAAAGGTATTAGGGAATTCGCGGGTAAACACGCGTTGTGGCAGTACGGTTTCAGTGGCATTGCTGCGGCCACTGGATGCATTGATACATTTTAAGGCACCCTGCATATCCACCCCATGTGCTTTTAAGGTACTAAAGCCTTCTGCTGCTGCCCATAAGTTTACCGCCAGCAGCATGTTGTTAATGGCTTTTACTGCAAAGCCGGCACCACTGCCACCCACATGCTGAATCAGCCCGGCAAAGGGCTGAATGGCGCTTAGGGCACGCTCCAGTGCTGCTGCATCGCCACCCACCATCACGGTCAGGGTGCCTTTTTCGGCGCCAATCGTCTGACCGGATACCGGGGCATCCAGAAAGGCCACACCAAGCGCTTTAAGCTGTAGCGACAGCTTTTGTGCAGAAGCTGGCTCGCCACTGGTACAGTCAATCCAGATACTGCCGGATTTGGGCGGGTATGCGGCAATAATATCTTCCACTTCACGGCTGGTGGGCAGGCAGGAAAATATCACATCAGCCTGTACGGCCTGCTCAATGCTTACAGCCTGAGTATTAAATGCTGCTGCATGCTGTACGGCCTTGGCAAAGGTACGGTTCCATACCCGCACATCGGCAAATGCCTGTGGTAAATGGGCAGCCATACGCCAGCCCATGGCACCCAGTCCAATAAATGCAACAGATTGAATACTCATTCCTGATTCCTGATTTTAAAGTTTAATTGGAGCGTGCAGCCAGCCATTGTGCCATAAAGGGCCAGAATTCATCGGCAGCCTGCTGGCTACCCATTAAGCCCACATGACCACCGGGAATGGTGGTGAAGGTCACATCGCTAGAGTCCACCACGCGGGTAAGCGGGCGTACCGAATCCACAGTGACCATATTGTCACCCCGGCCACCGCCGGCCAGCAGGGACGCGTGAATATCTTTTAGATAGGCAACTTTACCGGCAATAGGGAACTCTCCTGCGTACAGGCTGTTTTCCAGCCAGACTTTTAGCAGCATGTCCCGGTTGATGCCGCCCGGATAATCCACCATGTCATTTAAAAAGGCACCCAGAGTGGCATGTGCTTCTACCGCTTTGCGGTCATCCAGTTGTTTCACCAGGTTAATATGGCCTTTCAGGGTGCCAACCGGGTCAAGCAGTTTAAAGCCCAGGGCATTGCTCCAGCCCGGGGAGTGCATGATTTTTGCAGGAATCTGCCGTGGGTGCCAGCCGGTTTTTTGTTGTAACCAGGTTAAACCGGCACCAGCACGGCTATACAGGCGGCCAATCGAGCCGGATGCGTAGGCGTTAACCGGTGTGCCCAGCACAATCAGGTTTTTAATATGCGGGTCTTTGCTTAATGCCGTATGCAACAGTACAAACACCCCGGCCATGCTCCAGCCGTGCAGGCTTAAATCCTGCTCACCTGCATGCTGGCGGATGTCCGTTAACATCTGTGGCAGTTTATCTACCACATAATACTCAAAGTTTAGCTGGGCATGTTCCCTGCTGGGCGAACCCCAGTCAATCAGGTACACATTAAAACCCTGCTGCTGCATGTAGCTTACCAGCGAGCGGTCGGTAAACAGGTCATAAATATCCATGTTGATGGCCAGGGGTGCCACAAACACCAGCGGAATACGCTGTTTAACCGGTGCGGTGTCTGCCGCTGCGTAATAACGAACCTTGCTTAAGGCATCGTCATACACAACCTCATAAAGTGTTCTGCCAGACTGCTTTAGGGGTTTTCTGTCAAATAGACGGTCATACGCGTTCTGATAACGGGGATTGTGGCTCAAATTGCGAATATTGCTGAAAGAAAACGGCATACACCATAGCTCCGTAAAAATGCTGCTGAGCAGTCGGTTGATCGGCATTCATCAGGCAGATCAACCCGTGAGTTCATGCAAAAGTATCTGGATTCTAAGCCCAGAAAATATTTGGTGATTGGCATAACTGACACAGTTGCAGTGAATTGAATCAATTGTCTGTAATTTAGGCAAATTTAATACTAATTTATCCTTGACGCTATGCATGGACGCTTTCAGAATAAGCCAGTTTTAAAAGTTGTCTGTAACACTTTTTGCGTAGTCCGGGTTTACGTTGTTCAGTGTATTGTTCAGTTTGCGTTGTTTAGTTTGATAGGTGCGTAGCACCAAGCAGGTTTTTTCTCATGAGTCAGCCCACTGACCATTCCCAGATATCTTCTCATTTTGATACCGTTGCCTTAAGAACAGGTCATCAGCGTACCGCAGAAGGTGAGCATGGTGAACCGATTTTTCTGACTTCATCGTTTGTTTATCACAGTGCAGCAGATGCAGCGGCACACTTTTCCGGTGAAGTGCAGGGTAATATCTATTCGCGCTTTACCAACCCCACCGTGCGCATGTTTGAACAGCGTCTGGCGGCCCTGGAAGGTGGTGAGCGCTGTGTGGCAACGGCTTCCGGTATGGCGGCTATTCTGGCAGTGGCGTTGGCATTTTTAAAAGCCGGGGATCATGTGGTATGTTCACGGGCGGTGTTTGGCACCACGACTACGCTGTTTGATAAATACATGCGCAAGTTTGGGGTGGATGTCAGCTTTGTGGATCTGGCTGATCTGGCCCAATGGCAGGCTGCCGTGCAATCTGGCCGTACCAGGCTGTTTTTCTGTGAGTCGCCCAGTAATCCGCTATCGGAAGTGGCCGATTTACAGGCCTTGTCCGACTTGGCCCACCAGCACGATATTTTGTTTGCGGTAGATAACTGCCTGTGTACTCCGGCGTTACAGCAGCCATTAAAGTTCGGGGTGGATCTGGTGATTCATTCTGCAACCAAGTATCTGGATGGGCAGGGCCGTGCGCTGGGTGGTGCGGTGGTCGGCAACAGCAAGTTACTGGAAGAAGTGTTTGGCGTAGTGCGCAGTTGTGGTCCTTCCATGAGCCCATTTAATGCCTGGGTGTTTGTAAAAGGACTGGAAACCCTGCGTTTACGTATGGATGCGCATTCTAAAAGTGCACTAGAACTGGCTGGCTGGCTGGCACAGCACCCGGCGGTGGAAAAAGTATATTATAGTGGCCTGCCGGACAGCCCGGGGCATCAACTAGCCAAACAGCAGCAACGTGCCTTTGGCGGTATTGTGTCCTTTGTGGTAAAAGGTGGCAGAGAGGCAGCCTGGCGTGTGATTGACCAGACCCGGTTTATTTCCATTACCGGTAATCTGGGTGATGCCAAAAGCACCATTACCCATCCGGCGACCACCACGCATGGCCGTTTGTCTGAGCAGGCAAAACGTGAAGCGGGGATTGAGGAAGGCTTGATCCGGGTATCGGTGGGGCTGGAAGATATTGAGGATATTAAGGCTGATCTGGCGCTGGGCCTTGGCTGATGAGCCGGTTTTAAGTGCCAGATTGAAGTTGTAATTTATATTGTTGATTATACTGGTTATGTTGAAAGGAGCGATGTGATGAACATCAATATGTTAATGCAGCAAGCACAGCGCATGCAAAAAGACATGGAAGCCAACGTTAAAAAGGCTAAAGAAGAACTTGCCAATACCGAGGTACATGCCGAAGCAGGTGGTGGCCTGGTAAAAGTGAGCATGACCGGGCGCTTTGTGGTAAAGCGTATCCAGATTGATCCTGAACTGTTAAAAGACGATGCAGACATGATTGAAGATTTAATTGCTGCTGCAATTAATGATGCAGTGCGTCAGGCCGAAAAAGTGTCCGATGACAAGCTGAAAAGTGCCAATGGCAACATGGGCTTGCCACCGGGCCTGGCTGGCCTGTTCTAATAGGGATTAATGCGGATTGTTTAGTCCCCTGTTTGATGATCTGGTACAGCGTTTGCGGGTTTTGCCGGGCGTAGGGCCAAAGTCGGCGCAGCGCATGGCGCTGCACTTGCTGGCACGCAACCGTTATGGGGCGCTGGATTTGGCCAATGCGCTGACCAATGCCATGCAGCATATTCAGCAATGCAGCCTGTGCCGCAGTTTGTCTGAAGCAGAGGTGTGTGATATTTGCGGCTCGCCAGAGCGGGATACCCATTTATTGTGTGTGGTGGAATCGCCAGCGGATGTACTGGCGATTGAACAAAGCGGTAGTTTTAAAGGGCGTTATTTTGTGCTGGGTGGGCATTTGTCGCCACTGGATGGCATTGGGCCGGAAGAAATAGGCATTCCCTTGCTGTTAAACCGTTTGCAGGGTGAGCAGGTGGCGGAAGTGATTCTGGCCACCAATGCGACTGTAGAGGGGCAGGCAACTGCACATTATTTACTGGAAGCAACCCGGCACCTGCCGCTTAAGGTCACGCGTATTGCACAGGGCGTGCCGCAAGGCGGCGAACTGGAGTACGTGGATAGTCACACCTTGAGCCAGGCGCTGCAGTATCGTCTTTCCGTACGTTAGGCAATATCGGTTTTTGTGTATTAAGCAATCACTATTTATTTGAAATTTATACCTATTCTGATGAGTAGGCATAAATTGTTTTTTTTGTGATTTAACTTGTAAAAATAATGTTAATCGTGGCTTAATATCACGGTTACTTCATGGTGGAAAAGGGATGTTTCGGTACATCAATCAGCAGGACCAGCTGTATGAACTGTATTCGTATATGGCCAACACGGACACATATGCGCTAGATACAGAGTTTATGAAGGTCAATACCTTACGACCATGCTTGGGTTTGCTACAAATTAATGTGGATGATCAGGTCTTTTTGCTGGACGGGCAAAGTCTGGACTTGACCGACCTTTGGCTGCTTATTTTTAATGCCAAGCAAAACATTCTGCATGCCTGCGGTGAAGATCTAGACCTGATTCACTATTATGCTGACCAGAAACCACTGACCAATATTTTTGATACCCAGATTGGCCTTGCATATTTAGGCCATGGCTTGCAAATGAGCTACCAGCAGGCGCTGGATCAGGAACTCAACATCCGTATAGACAAAGGTGAAACCCGTTCCGACTGGCTGGCACGTCCATTGCGGCCGGAGCAGTTGCAGTATGCTGCCAATGATGTGATCCATTTACCAGCGCTGGCCAAAAAAGTAAAAGACCGTTTGCAGCTTAAGGAGCTGTGGGACTATGTACTGCAGGACTGCGAGATTGCAGCCAAAGAAGTGGCCTATGAAACGCCATTAACCGAGCTGTATACCGAGGTGGCCAGCTTCCGCCATAGCCGTAAACAGCTGGCACAATTGCAGCAGCTGTGTGTGTGGCGTGAGCAGATTGCCCGGGCAACCGATCAGCCCAAAAGTTTTATTTTTAAGAACAGCACCCTGCTGGATTTGCTGGATAAGCAGCCGATGAATGCCTATCACCTGCAGCAAATTAAAGAGCTACGGCCCAATATTTTCCGCGAGCATGGCAAGACGATTTTGGATTTGCTGCGCTTTTTGCCTGAATCATCACAGTGGCCGCAGCGCCTGCCACGCCCAATCCGGCATAAAAATAATGAGTTGCTGGATCAGGTATACCACTATGCCGAGGCAGTAAGTAGCAGTATTCAGGTGCCGCTTGAAGTATTGCTGCGCAAAAAGTGGTTAAGTGCCATGCTTAACCTGGTGGCCTTTAAGGAAGATGAGGCCAGCCTGCCGGAATATCTGCTGGGCTGGCGCTATGATGTGCTGACCCGGCCTATTTTGAGTTTGCTCAGCCAGCAGCAAAGCGTGCTGGCGGTTGAAATGGCACCAACTGACTCAGAATTGAACTAATGAGTTACGTGAGGCCAATATTTTACAGTAAAAGATAGTGTATGCTTAAAAAAGTAACACTACCTTTTAGACTGATTATGCATTGTGATATTTATAAATCGAGCAAAAAAGATGAGATGTATCTGTACATTGCCCGACCAGACTATCCAAATGATACTGACCTTGTAGATCCCCTGCATGCCGTGCCTGCTTCCTTAAAGCTGGCTTTTGGCCGTCCAAAATTTGTCATGCACCTTGAGCTGGATACTGCCAGAAAACTGGCCCGTGTGCCGGTGAAGGATGTACTGGAAGCCTGCGAGCGTCAGGGTTACTTTTTACAACTACCACCGGATGGCCTGATCTCCCCGAATGCTCCTGAACCAGAGGGTTTGCGCGGTGCTTGATTTTCTGAGTGTTTTTGACAATATCCCTGAATATAATATTGCCATTACAGTGTATTACGGCGGTAGCCTGCTTGTGCTGTGGTTGTGGTACCTGATTGCCAAATCCCTGCCTAAGCCTTTAGGCGGCATGAGCTGGATATTCCTGTTTGCCATTCTGCTGGCACCTACCATCAGTGAAGGCGTGAATGCCAAAGTTGCCCCGGCTACCGTGGGTTTGCTAGTGGGAATCATCACGCATGAAGACAAGCTGATCTGGGCAAACCTGATTCCTATTTTGTTTGTGGCTGCGCTGGGATTTTTTCTGGGATATTTGTGGAACAAATATCAGGAACATCGAAATACAATTGCTGGATAATTGAACATGAGTGATATGCAAAAATTTAGTGGCACGGATGAATATATTGCCACGGAAAATCTGAGACTGGCGGTGAATGCGGCCAGAACCCTGCAAAAGCCGCTGTTGGTAAAAGGTGAGCCGGGTACCGGTAAAACCCTGCTGGCCGAACAGGTTGCCAAAAGCCTGGGTATGAAGCTGATTACCTGGCATATCAAATCGACCACCAAAGCGCAGCAGGGCCTTTACGAGTACGATGCGGTATCGCGCTTGCGTGACAGCCAGTTGGGCGATGACAAGGTGTATGAAATCGCCAATTACATCAAGCCGGGTAAGCTATGGGAAGCTTTTAACAGCGAAGAGCGCTGTGTATTGCTGATTGATGAGGTGGACAAGGCCGACATTGAATTCCCGAACGACCTGCTGCACGAACTGGACCGCATGGCGTTTTATGTGTACGAAACCGGCGAAACCATTAGCGCCAAACAGCGCCCAGTGGTGATTATTACCTCCAACAATGAGAAAGAACTGCCGGATGCGTTCCTGCGTCGCTGTTTCTTCCATTATATTGAGTTCCCGACCGAAGCGACCATGCGTCAGATTATTGATGTGCATTTTCCCAATATCCGCGAAACGCTGGTTAGTGAAGCACTGCAGATTTTCTTCAAGCTGCGTGATGTACCCGGCCTGAAAAAGCCGCCATCCACCAGCGAGCTGATTGACTGGCTGAGCCTGTTAATGGCGGATGATATGCCGGAAGATGTATTGCGCAAGCGTGATCCTAAATCTGCTATTCCTCCCTTGTATGGCGCATTAATCAAGAACGAGCAGGATGTGCAATTGCTGGAACGCCTTGCTTTTATGACACGTCGTTAATGGCCTAGGGTTTAGGGTTACCGCTTTATGTTTGTACATTTGTTCTATACCCTCAGAAAATACGGGGTGCCGGTTACCACCACCGAACTGCTTGACCTGAACGAAGCAGTTCAGTCTGGTTTGGTGTATGCCGATCGTGAAGAGTTCTACCACCTAGCCAAGTTGTGCCTAGTGAAGGATGAACGCTATTACGACAAGTTTGACCGCGCCATGAAAGCTTATTTTGACGGGATAGAAACGCTGGATACGGATGCACTGCTGTCCCAGCTTAAGCAGATTCCGGAAGGCTGGCTGGACCTGGAGCTGCTGGAAAAAAGCCTGACGCCGGAACAGCGTGAGGCACTGCAGAAGGCTGGTTCGCTGGATGAGCTGATGAAGATGCTCAAAGAGCGTCTGGAAGAGCAGAAGAAAAAGCATCAGGGCGGTAACCGCATGATTGGTACTGGCGGTACTTCTCCGTTTGGTGCCTTTGGTGACCACCCGGAAGGTGTACGCATTGGCGGGCCGGCACGCAAGGGTTCCGCCGTCAAGGTCTGGGAGCAAAGACAATACCAGAACCTGGATGATGAGCAGATACTGGGTACGCGACAGATGCAAATTGCTTTACGTCGCTTGCGCCGTTTTGCCAGACTGGGTGCAGCCGAAGAGCTGGATGTAGATGGCACGATTACTGCGACTGCCAAACAGGGTATTCTGGATATCCAGCTGGTGCCTGAACGCCGTAACCGGGTAAAGGTGTTAATGCTGTTTGATATAGGCGGCTCGATGGATTCCTACATTGCCCAGTGTGAAAAACTGTTCAGCGCGGCAAAATCAGAGTTTAAGACCCTGGAGTTTTTCTATTTTCATAATTGTCTATATGACCATGTATGGAAAGATAATTTACGCCGCTCCAGCAGCCGTATGAGTACTTACGACTTGCTGCACAAATATGGCAGGGATTACCGGGTGATTTTTGTGGGTGATGCCAGCATGGCACCCTATGAGCTGATGTCCAATGGTGGCTCTGTTGAATATATGAATGATGAGGCGGGTGTGGTGTGGTTACAGCGGGTACGCCGGCATTTTAGCAAAACTGCATGGCTGAACCCGGAGGATGATTCCTACTGGGGCTATACGCAAACCATTGCAGCGATTAAGCAGATATTTGAAGACAAGATGTATCCCATGACCTTAAAAGGTATTGAGGATATGACGCGTTATTTATCCCGCTAGGGTAGGGCCTGTTGACATTTCATATGCGGACTGCGTTGTCGGCTAAAATTGACTCAAACTAGGCGTGAAAAGCAGCCAATGGCAAGCCCTTGGCAAGTTTCTCAACGAAGTTTGGGGCAATTTTAGCCACAACCTGAAAGGACAGGGCCGTTTTTTGCCGCTGCATAGTTACTCATTGTTCCTTTAGAACCACTAAAGATCACAATTCGTGCCTTGCATCGTCTAAAAAACGGCCTCTGTCGCAACCTCATCTGAATTGTAAACAGGCCCTAATTGGTACTCCTTAGATAAGCAAGGCCCGCTGAATAAAGCCTGACGAACAAAGTCAAATGAACAAAGATGATGCCAAGACTGTCTTTGTTCTGCAAACCTTTCTACAATAGCTTTCTTTAAGTGGATGAGTACCCTGCGTGAGTCCTTCGGTTAAACCGCTGAATGTGGCGATTAATGGCTTTGGACGCATTGGCCGCAATGTATTGCGGGCATGGTTTGAAGAGCAACAGCATCCGCAAGTGAATATTGTGGCCATTAACGATGTGGCCGACGTGGCTGTACTGGCGCATTTGCTGCGTTTTGACAGTACGCATGGCCGTTTTAATGGCAACATTGAAACCGAGCAATACCAGCAGGCACATTACATTCATGTATCCACGCCGCAAATTAGCCATAAAATCCAGTTTTTCCAGTGTGCTGACCCGGCCGATCTGCCGTGGCAGGAACTGGATATTGATATTGTGCTGGAATGTACCGGTATGTTCCGCTCGCGTGCAGGGGCTTCCCGGCATGTGCAGGCCGGTGCAAAACGGGTGATTATCAGCGCTGCGCCTTTTGATACGGTGGATGCCGCAGTGGTATACGGCATTAACGAACAGGATGTTAAAGCGACTGACCGCATTATTTCCAGCGTGTCCTGTACCACACAGGCACTGGTGCCGATGGTCAAGCTGCTGGATGATGCCTTTGGTATTGAAAGTGCGCTGATGACAGAAATCCATGCGGTAACAGCGGATCAGTCAGTGCTGGATCATGCGCACCGTGACCCCAGACGGGCCAGGGCTTCCGGCTATAATATTATTCCTACTACCTCCAGTGCCCTGGGTGCCTTAAAGCAGGTAATGCCGCATATGGAAAACCGTATTAATGGTTATTCCATTCGTGTGCCCACCATTAATGTGGCAGCAATTGACCTGTCGTTTGTGATGCAGCAACCTGCAACCGTACAACAGATTAACCAGTTGTTTATTGAGGCCGCACAGGGCAGGTTTGCCAGCATCATGGATGTGACCGACCAGCCACTGGTGTCCAGTGACTTTATTCATCAGCCATATTCGCTGGTGGTGGATAGCCTGCAGACCATGGTAGCAGGCAGGCAGGCCAAAGTGCTGGCGTGGTATGACAATGAGTGGGGCTATGCCAATCGCCTGCTGGATTTGTGTGTGGCGCTTAGCAAACGCAGCCTGAATTTCACGGCCTGATTTTCTGCTTAAAAGGCTTAATTCTGTCATGATCCCTGACATAATCTTTGAATAGTTGCGTGCATCAGGAAGCGCTTCATGCTAGACTTCGCCTGCGTCGGGGATTAGCCCGATTTTTTTTCGTGTGGGGTGCAGGCGAGCACTGCAAACCCGAATGTCCGATAGGTTTTAACATGCCCGTTTCAGAAACTTGGCTCTTGCCTGACGGGGTAGCCGATGTGCTGCCAGCACAGGCACAAGTGATTGAACAGCTACGTCGTCAGATGCTGGATTTTTTAGCCAGCCGTGGCTACGAACTCGTTTACACACCATTTATTGAGTATCTGGAATCTCTCTCCCTATTAAATAAAGATAACAGCGATCTTGATCTGGTTACTTTTAAACTGATTGACCAGTTATCAGGCCGTTTGATTGGTGTGCGCGCCGATATTACCCCGCAAGTTGCCCGTATTGATGCCCATGTAAGACCTTTGGAAGGCATTGTGCGTTACTGTTATGCGGCTACTGTATTGCATACCCAGCCACAGGGCTTATCCGCATCGCGTACTCCCATGCAACTGGGTGCCGAGCTGTTTGGCCATGCCGGTTTGGCGTCTGACCTGGAAATGGCAGACCTGATGCTGAGCGTACTGGCACAGGCAGGCTTTGACAGCAAGCTACATTTAGACCTGGGCCATGTTGGCATTTTTAGAAGCCTGGTGAAACTGGCCGGGCTGGATGAAGAACAGGAAGCGCATTTATCTGACCTGTACCAGCGTAAATCCCTGCCGGAGCTGGCTGAATACACCACCACGATTAATTTTGGTACCGATTTTAATGCCCTGGGGCAGTATGGTCATCAACTGGCAAAACTAAAGACCTGCCTATCCGCTGCTGCGCTGAATGATGCCGCGGTAAGTGATGCCCTGACTGCACTGGAACAGGCCAGCGACTACCTGGCCAGCCAGTGGCCACAATTGAGTGTGGCGGTGGATGCGGCAGAGTTGCGTGGTTATCATTACCATACCGGTTTGATGTTTGCCGTGTACGCACCAAATACCGCTGTGCCACTGGCACAGGGTGGCCGTTATGATGGTATTGGTGTGGCCTTTGGCCGTGAGCGCCCTGCCACCGGTTTTAGTTGTGACTTATATACGCTGTCGCGTAAACAGCTGGCTCAGCCGCGTCAGGTAGTGCTGGCACCAGCAGGTAGGGATGCAGCCTTGCAACAGGCCATTAGTGATGCCCGTGCGCAGGGACTGGTTGTGGTACAGCAACTGGGCGAGCAGGACCAAATTGCAGATATTAGCCACCGTCTGGTACAGCAAGACGGGCAGTGGCAATTGCAAACCGTTTAAGTTTTAAAGTATTGAGCAGGGTCAGGGTAAAACCTGAGCCTGTTTGTTGTGTAATTTTTATGTTTAACGTAACACGATAGAGGCGACCTATGGGCAAGAATGTTGTAGTGCTTGGCACGCAATGGGGTGATGAGGGCAAGGGTAAAATTGTTGACCTGCTAACCGATCAAGCCGCAGCAGTCGTCCGTTATCAGGGTGGCCATAATGCTGGCCATACCCTGGTAGTAGCTGGCGAAAAAACCGTACTGCATTTAATTCCTTCAGGTATTTTACGTGAAAACGTACTGTGCCTGATTGGTAACGGTGTGGTACTAGCACCGGATGCCCTGATTACCGAAATGAACAAGCTGGAAAGCAAGGGCGTGCCAGTGCGCGAACGCCTGCGTATTTCCCCAAATTGTCCGCTGATTCTGCCTTACCATACGGCATTGGACCAGGCGCGTGAGAAAAAACGAGGCAATGCCAAGATTGGTACCACAGGCCGTGGTATTGGTCCAGCGTATGAAGACAAGGTAGCACGTCGTGGCTTGCGCCTGGCGGACCTGATCCGTGGTGGTGATTTTGCTGCGCGCCTGAAAGACATTATGGAATACCATAACTTCCATTTAACCAATTACTATGGTGTGGAAGCGGTAAGCTACGAGCAGGTGCTGGAACAGGCACTGGCGTGGGGCGAGCAGTTAAAGCCTTTAATTTGTGATGTGACTGCGATTTTGCATGACTACCGCAAACAGGGCAAAGCGCTGATGTTTGAGGGTGCGCAAGGTTCCCTGCTGGATATCGACCATGGTACCTACCCGTATGTGACCAGTAGTAATACCACGGCTGGTGGCGTAAGCACCGGTACTGGTGTTGGCCCGCTGTACCTGAACTATGTGCTGGGTATTACCAAGGCCTATACCACCCGTGTGGGTAGTGGTCCGTTCCCAACCGAGCTGGTATACGATGCCGCCAATGATGTTGGTTCAGAGATTGGTAAGCACCTGGGTACCGTAGGTCACGAGTTTGGTGCGACTACTGGCCGTCAGCGCCGTTGTGGCTGGTTTGACGCGGTAGCGCTGCGTCGGGCGGTTGAAATTAACTCGGTAAGCGGTTTGTGCCTGACCAAGCTGGATGTACTGGATGGTCTGGATGAAGTGAAGATCTGTACCAGCTACCACAATACAGAGAATGGCTGTCAGGGTTCCAGCGATGCGGTAGCCTTTGAAAATGTGCAGCCGCAATATGAAAGCCTGCCAGGGTGGACAGAGTCTACTGTAGGTGCAACCACTGTAGAACAATTGCCGGCTAATGCGCAGGCTTATATCAAGCGCATTGAAGAACTGGTTGGTTGTCCGGTGGATATTATTTCTACTGGCCCGGACCGTGCAGAAACGATTGTATTAAGACATCCGTTTGCCTGATTCTGTACGATTTTGTATAGGAATCAAGCAAAATAAGAAAACCTCCTGCGGGAGGTTTTCCTGTATCTGGGCTTTGTTGTAAGAAGCTGTAAAAAGAATTTAACGCGCACTATATACAAAAAATGGGGGGGGAGGTTTGGAGGGCGATAGCCCGCCAAGTCCCCCTCCAAAAAGTGGCTTGCGTAGCAAGCCACTTTTTGGGCTTTTGATTTGTACCATATGATATGTGAGCCATGTTGGCTTCTTAGCTGGTAATTCTTTAAAAAACAATTATTAAATAATTTATGAATGATAAAATCGACTATTCTTAGAGCAAGATTAAGTCTTAGAGCAAGATCAAGCGCCAAATTTTCGAACGCCTACGGCGTCCGAAAATTTGATAGGGTTTCGAGGGCGTTGCCCTCGAGCTCCCGCAAACATCGTTGTATCAATAGTTTAGTGGTTGTTCTTATCCTGAACTCAGGCTACTTCGCCGCTTCCCAGAAAGCCTGTCCGGCCTTAATTGGGTCGTCAGTCGCTGCCAGTGTATCCAGCCAAACCTGATACTGGGCAATCACCGGATGCTGGCTGGGGTGGAAGTCACGCTGGAACCAGTCCATATACGGTTTTTTCATGGCTGCCAGTACGCCATTTTTACCAAACACCCAGGGCAGGCCCTTACGGAAAATATTGGCACGCTCAAGTCCGTTAAAACCATCAGCTTTTAGCATCAGGTTGGCACGGTAAAGGGTGAAGGTGGTCATCAGCATACTGGTGATGACCAGCGCACTGGCGCGCAGGTTATAAGGCACCTTGGCTACATCGTTCATTACATCAAATGCAACATCACGGTGTTCCATTTCTTCAATTGAATGCCAGGCAAACAGCGCACGTACATAGGGGTCGGCATCTGCCAGGGTATGCTTGTTAGCGTAAAAGCATTCAGCCATTAATGCCGTTAAATGTTCGCTGGCCGCAGTGATGGCAATGTTATATTCCGGGCTGCGCTTGTTCAGCATGTCATCAAAGCGCTGCTTCATAAAGGTGATCATTTGCTTAACCGGCATGCCCTGGTCAATCATCACCTGGTTCATTACATCATGCGCAATGCCATGCTGGGCTTCCTGTTTGATAAA
>JASLIR010000281.1 GCA_030152125.1 Alkanindiges sp. | reverse complement strand
GGCTACCGATGCCAGCGTAACCAGACGGGCACTGCAATTACGTCAGTTCCTGCAACAGTATGGCCTCGCTACGTTCAAGATTCCTGACCGTATTGAGTTTGTAGATGACTTTCCCTATACCGCTTTAGGCAAGATTGACAAGAAAGTGCTGCGCCAGCGTTTACTTGATCAGTTAAGCGTCGCTTGAGCGCGCAAATATCATTACTTGTTTTTATCACGTATTTCTTGGGTATTCGTATTTTTAGGTACTCCTATTTCTTAGATATCAGGCAGACAGATTATGGCTATTCCACGTATTTCGGGCTATGCAATGCCCCTGGCAAGTGAATTTCCCGCCAATAAAACCAGTTGGGCAGTTGAAGCAGAGAAGACGGTTTTGCTGGTGCATGACATGCAGCAGTACTTTTTAAACTTTTATGATTTGACTCAGCAACCCATTCCAGCGCTATTGCAGCATTGTCAGGATTTAATGGCAGCCTGCCATGCTGCAAATATCCCCGTGGTGTATACCGCCCAGCCGGGCAACCAGACGCCGGAACACCGCCAGCTACTCACCGATTTCTGGGGCAAAGGTTTGGGTGATGACCCGGAGATTGTACGCATTATCCCGCAACTGGCACCACAGCCACAGGATATCGTACTGACCAAATGGCGTTATAGCGCATTCCAGCGTACCAATTTACTGCAACTGATGCAGGATGCCGGGCGCAACCAGCTGATTGTGTGTGGTGTATATGCGCATATTGGCTGCCTGCTGAGTAGTGCTGATGCCTTTATGTTTGATATAAAACCATTTTTAGTAGGCGATGCACTGGCTGATTTTAGCCGTGAAGAACACGAAATGGCTTTAAAATATGCGGCCGGACGCTGTGCACAGGTGGCAAGCACCAGTGCTGTACTGGCGGCATTAACGCCTGCTAAGGCTATAAGCACTGCTAGTGCGTTTGAACTTGATTCATTACGCGAAGCCGTTGCCAAACAGCTGAATATTGATGCCAGCGAAATTCAGGATGACGACAACCTGATGCTGCTGGGGCTGGATTCAGTTCGCCTGATGGCACTGGTTGCAGCATGGAAAGAAGTCGGTGCAGATATTGAATTTCAGGATGTGGCAGAAGAGCCGACACTGGAAGCATGGGTAGAAAAACTAAAAGGCTGTGTCAGCTAATTTTTAGCGCTTACAAGTCATTTTTCCCCTCATACGCCTGCATTATGATGACCTGCCTGTGCCAACTGGCAGATCATCTCTGACTAAAGTTTCCCTTATCAACCTTTGCTTTAAAGCTTTACCTGATCATATTCATCCAGTTTGATACTTCTGGTACGTTGACGATAATCAAAGGTAAAACCTGGCCAGTTATTGGTATTTTTGCCTTCAGCTGTCTGATACCAACTGGTGCAGCCCTGTGCCCACATGGTTTTTTTCATGCGCTGCTGGATATCGGCATTAAACCCGTTTTGAACGCCTGCTTTAACATCCAGATAGCGCAAGCCCTTAGCCTGCATTTTCTCCAATGCATCCAGAATATAGTTAAACTGGCTTTCCAGCATATACACAATGGAATTATGGCCTAAGTTGGTATTGGGGCCATACAGCATAAACAGGTTGGGGAAGCCACTGACGGTTAGCCCAAGGTAAGCTTCTGCGCCATGTTGCCATACCTGCTTTAAGTCCTGACCATTCAGGCCGGTGATGTGCATGGGCGCCAGAAAGTCGGTAGCTGCAAAGCCAGTACCATAGATGATGGCATCTACCTCATGTACTTTACCATCACTGGTGCGAATCCCGTTTGCTACCACCTCGGCAATACCATCGCTGATGATATTCACCTTGGGGCTGAGCATGGTTTTATACCAGTCATTAGACACCAGAATGCGCTTGCAGCCAATCGGGTAATCCGGGGTCAGGCGGTGGCGTAGCTTATTATCTTTAATCACTTCACGGATATGCTTCTGGAACAGGTATTCCACCAGCACTGTTTCATTCACACTGGTGGTAAAGCCCAGCAGGCGTACTTCATGAAAGCCATATTGCCAGGCACGGTCCAGGCTTTGCAGCAGGGGGATGTGCTTAAACAGGGCTTTTTCAACGGGAGGGTAGGCTTTATCCGGTTTTGGCAACACATATGGAGCCGAACGCTGGTACAAGTCCAAGTGCGCTACTTGCGCTACAATTTCCGGCACAAACTGGATGGCGCTGGCACCCGTGCCAATCACCGCAACGCGTTTTCCGGTCAGGTCATAATCATGGTCCCAGCGCGCGGAATGAAAGGTTTTACCTGCAAAACTATCCAGCCCTTTTATATTGGGGTAAGCAGGACGGTTTAACTGGCCAACCGCTGCTACCATGATATTGGCCTGATGCAAGTCGCCTTGCGTAGTTTGCAGTGTCCAGATTCCCTTGGATTCATTAAAACTGGCAGCGGCAATTTCAGTATTAAAGTGGATATGTGGACGCAAATCATACTTATCAGTGCAGTGACGCAAATACTGATAAATTTCAGCAGATTTGCCATAACGGTTAAGCCAGCCCAGATCCTGCTCAAAGGAAAAGGAATAGAGGTGTGAAGGTACATCGCAGGCAGCACCCGGATAAGTGTTATCGCGCCATACACCGCCTACATCTGCGGCTTTTTCAAACAGGGTGAAGTTGTTAAAGCCAGCTTTTTTCAGGCGGATAGCTAGTCCTATACCACCAAAGCCGGTGCCAATAATGGCAATGCTGGGGGAAGCCTGTGTTGTCTGCGGGTTGTTGTTCATCTGCAAGGTCATCATGCGTGCAAAAAATACCATCAAGCATAAGAAAAGCGGTCATGGAAAAGTAGCCTGTTAGCGGACATAATATCAATAAAATAGGACATGATTGGAATAGTAGAATGATGCAGGGGGAATTTCAGCGCAGTGTGATTAGTATGCGCTTAATGGCTGAGCTTGGCATAGTGTATGGTATCGCTTTGCCAGTGTTGCTGCGCCATACTGGTTTAAAGGAGTCACAGCTGTTACAACCGGATATGCTGGTTTCACGCCAGCAGGAATTGCAGTTGATTGACAATCTGGTGCAGCAGGTAGGCGACCAGCCTGCTTTGGGCATAAAAGCCGGAATGAAATACCATGCCACTGCCTTTGGTGCCCTGGGCTTTGCCGTGATGAGTAGCAGCAATATCCGGACGGCCATGGCCGCGGGCTTGCAGTATTTTAAGCTGACCTTTGCCTTTAGCCGTTTTGTGGTTTCTGATACAGCACATGAAACACAGGTGGTGCTGAGTGTGGATGAAGATGTACCTGAGCATCTGGCGGCTTTTATTGTAGAGCGTGATTTGGCAGCGCTGATTACCGTAGCACGCGACTTATATGACCTGGAACCAATGCTGCTGCAGGTGCAGTTTAAACATGCACGACCTGAGATGTTAGATAACTATCAGTCTTTTTTCCGTATTAGCCCACAGTTTAGTGCAGGCAGTAACCGGGTGCTGTTTGACCGAACTAAAATGCTGCAGCCTTTACCACAAGCCAATGAACTGGCT
>JASLIR010000255.1 GCA_030152125.1 Alkanindiges sp. | reverse complement strand
CTCAATCACAAAGTGTGCGGCTTCAGAGGTGGTAATGTGTTCCAGTACCAGCTTTAACTTGGGGAACTGACGCAACAATGGTGCCAGAACTTCATCCAGAAAGCGTTTTTCACGGTCAAAAATATCAATATGCGAATGGGTCACTTCACCATGAATCAGCAATGGCAGCTGGTGCTCTTCCATTTGCTCAATCACGCCATACACTTTGCGGATGTCGCTGACGCCGTTATCAGAGTTGGTGGTAGCACCTGCCGGGTATAGCTTGATGGCCTGTACATGGCTGGAAGCTTTGGCCAGGGCAACCTCGCTGGGTGCCATGGTATCGGTAAAATACAGCACCATACGTGGGTCAAACTGGGTGCCAGCAGGCACATGCGCCATAATCCGCTCACGATATTCCAGTGCTTCTGCCACGGTTTTAACCGGCGGCACCAGGTTAGGCATACAAATCACCCGGTGGAATTGCTGGGCAGCAGCGGGTACCGTGGTGCGCAGTGCAGCACCATCGCGCAGGTGGATGTGCCAATCGTCGGGTCTGGTGATGGTAAGGCTATTCAAAATCTGGCACCACGTTTAAAAAATATAATGAGAATGGAGTTAGGATTTGCTGGGCATTCATACGTTATAGATGAAAACTCAACAAGCCCTCAGGCTTGCGTGCCTATCATCGCATATGAATTGTCAACAAGCCCTACTATTATGACGGAATGACTTGCATAAGAATATATAGTCTTGCTAGTGTGCAACACAATTGATATATAAAAAATCAGTCACTGGTTGCGCCTGAGTTTTGTCAATCCCGCGTCGCGTGCGACACATTAGCCCTCATGGAATTTGTGTGAAAAAAACCATACCTTTGCCAGAAGCGATATTACAGGAAGACGAACTGATTCGTCGGTTGCTGGCTGATCGGGAGCGTTTAATCCGCTCTTTCCCTCCCAATCTGGAGCTGCTGTTCTGGCAGTCGATTGCCGAGCGGTCATTACACATGATCCGGGCAGTGACCAGTATTGGCCTGGTGGTTTACTTGTCGGTAGGGATTCTCACTTTTTTAACAGTGTATTTGCTGACAGAAGAAAAGCATCGCCTGCATGATATTTTAATCTGGTTGCTTACTTACCTGAATGGGGCTTTCTGCCTGGTTACTTTGCCCGTGGTGGCCGGTATTCCGTCTTTAGCCCCGTATTTCCAGCGTGTACTGATTAGCATTGTTTTTCTGGCAGTGTTTTTTACCAGCTTTTTAACCGTACAGTATGAAGAAGTCCGCCTGATTCAGCAGGGCAGCTATATTGTGGTGTTTGTTTATATGCTGGCTTATTTCCTGACCGGTATCAGGCCGTTGATTTTGCTGATTACCTGCCTGGTGGCCGGGCTATTGCCGCTTCCACTATTGTGGCTCATGGATGTCAAGTTTGACCCGGTGGTGTACTTTTATGCAGTGATAGTCAGTAATGTGGTTGGCTTTATGGTCAGCTATATTGTTACCGGTAAGGAGCGGGTGAGTTTCTTGCAGGCCAGGCTGCTGGAGCTGGATAAAATCCATTCTGATGTAATGAGTGACGAGCTGGTCCGTTTATCCAATGAAGATGCCTTAACTGGTTTGTATAACCGCCGCTATTTAAATGAAACCATTGCCATCGAGTGGGAGCGTGCTGAACGCTCGGAAGAGCCGTTATCAGTAGTATTTGTCGATATTGATTATTTTAAGCTGTACAACGACACCTATGGTCATTTGCAGGGTGACAAGGCGCTGATACGTGTGGCTGGTGTGTTGCGCAAGCATATGCGCCGTACCTCTGATATTGCTGCCCGTTATGGTGGTGAAGAGTTTGTGCTATTGCTGCCCAATACCCCATCCGCCGGGGCGCAAGTGGTGGCCAATAATATTATGCGTGCGGTGGATGGGCTGAAAATAGAGCATACAACCTCCAGTGTGGCAGACTATTTAAGCCTGAGTATTGGGGTTGCAACCTGGGCGCAGGAAGAAAACATGACGGTGAACAAGCTGATTGCACAAGCTGACGCCGCTGTTTATCAAGCAAAAGCAGAAGGACGTCACGCGATTCGTGTGTTTGGTGTAGAATAGGCTGTTTTTTTACATTTAACTCGTTAGCGGAACTCGACATGGCGGATATTCGCAAAATTGTATTGGCATATTCCGGGGGGCTGGATACCTCGGTAATTCTGAAATGGCTGCAAGAACAGTATGATGCAGAGATCATTACCTTTACTGCTGACCTTGGTCAGGGTGAAGAAGTAGAACCTGCACGCAGCAAAGCGGAACAGATGGGCGTAAAGTCAATTTACATTGAAGATGTACGCGAAGAGTTTGCCCGTGACTTTGTGTTCCCGATGTTCCGTGCCAATGCCGTGTACGAAGGCGAATACCTGCTGGGTACTTCCATTGCACGTCCGTTAATTGCCAAGCGTCTGGTAGAAATTGCCAAGGCTGAAGGTGCGGATGCGATTAGCCATGGTGCTACCGGCAAGGGGAACGACCAGGTTCGTTTTGAACTGGGTGCACTGGCGCTGGCGCCTGGCCTGAAAACCATTGCACCATGGCGCGAGTGGGACCTGACTTCCCGCGAAACCCTGATGAGCTACGCCAAAGAGCGTGGTATTCCAATCGATTATGCCAAAGCCGGTAAAAAATCCCCATACTCCATGGATGCCAACCTGCTGCACATTTCCTACGAGGGCGGCGGTCTGGAAGACCCGTTCTGGGAGCCGGAAGAAGACATGTGGCGCTGGACTGTCAGCCCGGAAAAAGCACCGGACGTACCGGAGTATCTGGAACTGACTTACCGCAATGGTGACATTGTAGCGATTGATGGTGAAAACCTGTCTGCTTCCGAGGTGATGATTCGCCTGAACAAGCTGGGTGGCAAGCATGGTATTGGCCGCCTGGATCTGGTAGAAAACCGTTATGTGGGTATGAAGTCCCGTGGTTGCTACGAAACCCCGGCCGGTACCATCATGCTCAAAGCGCACCGCGCCATTGAATCCATTACCCTGGACCGTGAAGTAGCGCATTTGAAAGATGAGCTGATGCCGCGTTATGCCAGCATTGTGTATAACGGTTACTGGTGGTCACCAGAGCGCAAAATGCTGCAGGCGATGATTGATGAGTCGCAAGCCAATGTAAACGGTGTAGTGCGTGTGAAGCTGTATAAAGGCAATGTGTATATTGCCGGCCGTAAGTCCGAGCAATCGCTGTTTGATGCCAACATCGCTACTTTTGAAGACGATGCGGGTGCATACAACCAGAAAGATGCGGAAGGCTTTATCCGCCTGAACGGTTTGCGTTTGCGTATTGCAGCCAGCAAAGGCCGTAAAATGGACTAAATGTTGCCCGTTTTAAAGCGACAACTGCAGAAGCCATGGTAATCACCATGGCTTTTTGTTTAGCCCGAATATTTACACTTTTTAGGTACAATGCCTAGTTTTTTATATCGTTAAGCTGAATTAATAAATATAAGAAAGTATGTTAAGTTGAACGATTAATAATCGCTAATTTGTTGGTATTTTATTGTTTTTTCACGATTGTTGGTTTTTGTCCTGCTAATATATCCCCTAACAGTTAAAGCGACATGGCAGCCACTAAGCACTTATTCCTGTTTTTAACGGGGGCGAGAACAACCTGCGAAGTTGGTAAAAAATAAGCTTATTGGTTAATAAAAAGCGCTAAGAAAAGTGCTAAGAGATGCTTTAATTCGTAGGGTGTGGCATGGCAGAAACAGATAAAAATAAAT
>JASLIR010000232.1 GCA_030152125.1 Alkanindiges sp. | reverse complement strand
TTGACGTTAACCAGATGAACATGGGTGATGTTGTTGATCTGTTTGTTGATCATGCTACTGCCACTGTAACTGCTGTTAAAGACGGTGTTGAAATTGCCAAAGCACCGCTGAAAACCCCAGTACTGTTAGACGAAGTACGTGCCGGTGGCCGTATTAACCTGATTATTGGTCGTGGTCTGACTTCCAAGGCGCGCGAAGCTTTGGGTCTGGCTCCTTCCGAGCTGTTCCGTCATCCACAGCAACCAACTGACACTGGCACTGGCTACACCCAGGCGCAGAAGATGGTTGGCCGTGCATGTGGCCTGCCAGAAGGCAAAGGTATTCGTCCGGGCACCTACTGTGAACCGAAGATGACTACTGTTGGTTCTCAGGATACCACTGGTCCGATGACCCGTGATGAACTGAAAGACCTGGCGTGTCTGGGTTTCTCTGCTGACCTGGTGATGCAGTCTTTCTGTCACACCGCTGCGTATCCAAAGCCAGTTGACGTTACCACACACCACACACTGCCGGATTTCATTATGAACCGTGGTGGTGTAAGCCTGCGTCCAGGCGATGGTATTATCCACTCCTGGTTAAACCGTATGCTGTTGCCGGATACTGTTGGTACCGGTGGTGACTCTCACACCCGTTTCCCGATTGGTATTTCTTTCCCTGCCGGTTCTGGTCTGGTAGCGTTTGCTGCTGCTACTGGCGTAATGCCACTGGACATGCCGGAGTCTGTACTGGTTAAGTTCAAGGGTAAAATGCAACCTGGTATCACCCTGCGTGACCTGGTACATGCAATCCCTTATGTTGCCATTCAAGCTGGTGACCTGACGGTAGAGAAGAAAGGCAAGAAGAACATTTTCAACGGCCGTATCCTGGAAATCGACCTGAGCGAGATGGAAGGTGACCTGACTGTTGAACAGGCGTTTGAACTGTCTGACGCGTCTGCTGAACGTTCTGCTGCCGGTTGTTCTATCACCCTGTCTGAAAAGTCTGTTGCTGAATACCTGACTTCCAACATGACCATGCTGAAGTGGATGATTGCTGAAGGTTATGGCGATGCCCGTACCATGGCGCGTCGTGTTGAAGCCATGCAAAAGTGGTTGGATAACCCAAGCCTGCTGAAAGCGGATGCTGATGCTGAATACGCTAAAGTATACGAAATTGACCTGAGCACCATCACTGAGCCAGTTCTGTGCTGCCCGAACGACCCGGACGATGCGAAGCTGTTGTCTGACGTTGCCGGTGTAAAAATTGATGAAGTGTTCATTGGTTCCTGTATGACTAACATTGGTCACTTCCGTGCTGCTGGCAAGCTGCTGGATAAAGTGGATGGTGGTTCTCTGGCAACCCGCCTGTGGCTGGCTCCGCCAACCCGTATGGACGAACACCAGTTGATGGAAGAAGGCTATTACAATATTTATGGCCGTGCCGGTGCTCGTACCGAAATGCCAGGCTGTTCACTGTGTATGGGTAACCAGGCACGTGTAGCGCCAAACACTACCTGTGTGTCTACTTCAACCCGTAACTTCCCGAACCGTCTGGGTCAGGGTGCCAATGTTTACCTGGCTTCTGCCGAGTTGGCCTCTGTAGCTGCTGTAATGGGTAAATTACCTACCGTTGAAGAGTACAATGTGTATGCAGCCCAGATTGACAGTATGTCTGCTGACATCTACAAATACCTGAACTTTGACCGTATTGATGAATACACCAAAGAAGCCGGTACTGTAGATACCAAGAAGATTAGCGCTGCTCAGTTGACTTAATACTTAAAGTATTAGGTGAATGAAGAACCCTGTATATTCGTATACAGGGTTTTTTTATAATAAAATAAAAGTGATAGATAAAAATGAAGCTGAAGTTTGAACGGGTTAAATTATCCGAAACCGGATTTTGTGCAGATGATCTCAATCTGCAAGTAATAAGGTCTGTTTAGCAACTTTTTCAGAAAACAAAAAGAGAATGCTTACGCTCAGGGTTCAAGCTTTGTCTGGTTCAGTATTTGCGATAAACTTCAGCTATCTATTTTTGCTATTGCAGCAGGTCAGGTTTTCCCGCGCATGACTTCCTCAGAATCTTTTGCACCTCATCATGAACCGACGGCAAGCCAGTTACGTGCTGTTATTAGCACACAAACGGAAATTGCCAAATTAGGCCTGGATTTAAATGCAGTGATGACACTGGTGGCCGAGCAGGCTCAGCAGATTACCAATGCAACAGGTGGCATTGTTGAGCTGGCTGAAGGCGAGGATATGGTATACCGCGCTGTGGCTGGGGTTGCCGGTAATTTGCTGGGTTTGCGCTTAGGGCGTAAAAATAGCCTTTCCGGTTTATGTGTGGCACAGGCGCAGGCTTTGTATTGTGAAGACAGTGAACTGGATGAACGGGTAGACCGCGAAGCCTGCCGCAAAGTTGGCTTGCGCTCCATGGTAGTAGTGCCTCTCATCCATCATGGTGATGCGGTTGGTGTACTGAAAGTATTTTCTCCCATACCACATGCCTTTGGACAAGGCGATATTCAGATTCTGGGTTTAATGTCGGAGCTAATTGCCGCTGCCATGTTCCATGCTGCCAAATATGGCGCGGATGAACTATTTAAGCTGGCCACGCGGGATAACCTGACAGGCCTAGCTAATCGTACATTTTTTCTGGACTGTTTACGTCAGGGCCTTGCCAAAGCCAAGCGGGAAAAGCAGAAGCTGGGCATACTGATAGTGGATATGGATGGCTTAAAGCCGATTAACGATAACTATGGACATCGTGCCGGAGATGCGGCAATTCGTGAGCTTGCAAGGCGTTTGGCCTCTGAAGCCCGACAGGCAGATGTGGTTGCCCGCTTGGGTGGCGATGAATTTGCTGTGGTACTGACCTCTATAGAGAATCGTGAGCGCGCGCTGGTTGCGGTACAGCGGATTGCTGATAAATGCGATTTCCCTTTTGTGTTTGAAGAGGCATCGGTGAAGGTGGGTGCCAGTATTGGTTTGGCGCTTTACCCGGAAGATGGTGAAGAAATAGAAGCCCTGATTGAAAAAGCCGATCAGTTAATGTATCTGACCAAGCGTAAGAAGAAACCTAATACCTAAATTGGGATTTATTATTTTATTGAAAATAAATCTTGCTAATGCCTAGGTTTTGATCATTGAAAGCATAGCTTAAACAAATGAGTCAAATGGCTAGCACAAAGATTAACATTGCATAGTTGGCCTATGTTTTTATACAAATTTACTCTGTAGATCAATAAGGTGCTAATCTAAAGACTCAAAAATTGATACTTATAAATAGCTTAATATGGCACTGATACATGACTTTATTTTACTAAATACAGCAGAAGTCCCTTACAGCGATTATATTAAATACATCAAATACGCTAAATTTGATGTATCTATCGCCGATGATCTTATTCTTTATGTTAATGATTATCTCAACTGGATTCCAACACGCAACCCTGCCAATAGTTCAGCACCGGAAACATCTGGTTTGCATCTTTATGGCCCAACTGTGATAGATCTGCGGGGTGCAGAGCGGGCTGTAAAAGTTTTTAGGGCTATTGCCAGTTTATTTGCATGCGCTGAGGAGCAGATAAAGCTGACAGGCGAGTTCAGCTATCAACTTGCTGATAGCTTTGATGATGAGCCTGAAATACAAAGGATTGTTGCTGGCAGTGGTCATTATGCAAGGCTGCATTTAAGCAGGCAGGATGTGGTTAGCAAGTTTGAGCTTCTGGCTGAGTTGTGTCAGAAAATCAGAGATAGTGATGGTGCACTTTATTTATTGCATCTGGGTGTTTAACACATGTTGAGTATTTGAGGTTTCTTATTTGCTGGATAATAAACCCAGTGCAGAAGAAACAGCACAACCAGGTTACATTTGGCTGACATTTGACCAAAAAATAGTAGATAAAAAACCGATTACACTCTAATAGCCTGTTTTAGCCCAAGGGCTTTCCCCAAAAGCTGCTAAAAATGTGGCACAATATCCCGCTTTTATTTTAGCTTTTTATTTGTGGAGAATGGGTCATGCGCTTTGTCGATGAGGCCGTTATTACGGTACAGGCTGGTGACGGCGGCAATGGTGTGGCCAGCTTTCGCCGGGAAAAATTTATTCCCTTTGGTGGTCCTGATGGCGGGGATGGTGGCAAGGGCGGTGATGTGATTGTCATTGCCGATGATGATACCAATACGCTGGTTGATTACCGTTATACCCGCAGGTTCCGTGCCGAGCGTGGTAAAAATGGCCGTGGTGCCAACTGTTCTGGCCATGGCGGGGACGATATTGTTATAAAAGTGCCAGTTGGTACTACCATCGTAGATGTAGCCAGTGGTGATGTGATTGGCGATATGCTGGAAGACAAGCAGCGCCTGCTGGTAGCTGCCGGTGGCCGTGGTGGTTTGGGTAACACCCACTTTAAATCGTCAACCAACCGTTCACCCCGACAGCACACCTCCGGTATTCCCGGTGAGGTGCGTGAAGTACGTCTGGAGTTGAAAGTGTTGGCGGATGTGGGTCTGCTGGGCTTGCCAAACGCTGGTAAATCCACCTTTATCCGTGCGGTTAGCGCTGCCAAGCCAAAAGTAGCGGACTATCCGTTTACCACACTGGTGCCAAACCTGGGCGTGGTGGATGTAGACCGTCACCGTTCCTTTGTAATGGCGGATATTCCCGGACTGATTGAA